>JBBRYO010000001.1:0-63640 GCA_038237595.1 Candidatus Limnocylindrales bacterium
GGTCGACCATGCCCGCCCGTACCACGGCAGGCCCAGGATGATTCGGTCCGGCGCGATCGTCGCCAGCGCCGCGGCCACGGTTGCGCGCAACCCGAAGCCCGCGTCGCCGGTGTCGAGAGGCGCCGTCGAGCCGGCGCGCGTTGCGCTGGCGACCCGATAGTCGTAGCCCATCACGAGCGCGGCGTCAGCGCCGTCGTCGGCGGCGAGGGTGGGCAGGTCGTAGGCGCCGAGCGCGGTCGTCAGGTCGAACGTGAGCTGGAGGCCTGCCTTGGCGCCGTCGAGTCCCGCTCGCAGCTCCCGCACGAAGGTCGTGTAGTCATCCCGGACCGCAGGCGGAACCGGCTCCCAGTCGAGGTTGATCCCGTCGATCCCGCGATCCTGCACGACCCCGACGATGTCCCGGACGAGCGATGAGCGGGCCGTGGGGCTCTGGAGCAGCTTGACGGTTCGTCGCGCCTGCCCGGCAGTCCACGCGAAGCGCTGGACCGTGAGGACGACACGGACGTGGGCGGCGTGGGCTGCCGTGAGCGTGTCGGCGAACGCCTGGCTCTCGAAGCCGGCCCAGCCCTGCGGCACGGCGCCCGATTTGCTGAGCCGGATGAGGCGCCCATCCTGGTGCGCCTCGATCCCGAAATAGGCGATCGTCGTCAGCTGCGCCATGTCGAGTTGCGTCGTCGGCTGGCCCAGCTTCCAGTAGGGCAGGAAGCCGAAGACCTCTCGATCGGCCAGGGCCCGTACGCGCGGCGGGCCGGCAGGCGTCGGCAGTGGCGTGGGCGTTCCGGCGACCAGCGATGACGTTGGCCCGCTCGCGGCGCCGTCGCTGGTTGGGGGCGGTGAGAGGCTCGGGCCCGGTTGCGCTGGCGCCGTGGCTCTCGGGAAGAAACCGACCGCACCGAGGAGCAGCAACCCGATCGCGAGGGCGACTGCGGCCGCGCGAACCGGAGGGGAGGCTGACACCCGGAGACCCTAAGCGATGGCCGGCGAACCCGCCCACGACGGGCCGAGGGCCGCTGAGGCGGTCGCGAGCTTCAGGGAGTTGCAGGAGCCCGGTCGGCGACCGACCGTCCGCGCGAGCCGCCCGCGGTCGGCCGTGCATCGAAGCGGAGCAAGCGGAGCGAGTTGAGCACGACGCTGACCGAGCTCAGGGCCATGGCCCCCGCCGCGATGCCGGGATCGAGCAACAGGCCGAAGAACGCGTAGAGCACGCCCATCGCGACGGGAATCAGGACCACGTTGTAGCCGAAGGCCCAGACGAGGTTCTCGCGGATCACCCGGACGGTCTGGCGCGAGAGGCGGATGGCCGACGCCACAAGCCGCGGGTCGCCGCCGACGAGGGTCACGTCCGAAGCCTCGATCGCGACGTCCGTGCCGGTGCCGATGGCCACGCCGAGGTCCGCCTGTGCCAGCGCAGGGGCGTCGTTGATGCCGTCGCCGACCATCGCCACGCGGCGACCGATGGCCTGGAGGTCCCGGACGCGCGCCGCCTTCTCGGCCGGCAGCACCTCGGCGATGACGTGCTCGATGCCGATCTGGCGCGCGACCGCGTCCGCCGCCGCCCGCGAGTCCCCCGTCACCAGCCATACGACGATGCCCAGCGCCTTCAACTCCCGAACAGCCGCTGACGCCTCCGGCTTCACGGGGTCGGTCACCGCGATCAACCCCACCAGTCTTCCGTTCCAAGCCACCAGGATCGGCGTCCGGCCATCGCGGGCACTTGACTCGATGGCCGGGGTCGCCACGGCCATGTCGATTCCGCGCTCCGCGATGAACGCCGGGTTGCCGGCGGCGATCGGCCCTCCGTCCAGCACGCCCACGACGCCGCGCCCCGGAACGCTCTCGAACTGCGTGACCTGCGGCACCGCGACTGCTCGTCGCGTGGCCTCCGCGACGATGGCCGCCCCGAGCGGGTGCTCGCTGCCCCGCTCGACCGCTGCCGCCAGCGCCAGGACCTCGTCCTCGCTCGTGCCGTCGAACGCGACGACGTCCGCGACGGACGGCTTGCCGAGCGTCAGGGTGCCCGTCTTGTCGAAGATCGCGGTATCGACCCGACCGGCCTGCTCCAGCGCCTCCTCGCCCTTGAACAGGATCCCGGACTCCGCCGCGCGACCCGTCCCGACCATGATCGCGGTGGGCGTGGCCAGGCCCATCGCGCACGGGCAGGCGATGATCAGGACCGAGATGGCCGCCACGAGGCCGTGCGTGAAGGCCGGCGGCGGCCCGACCAGCAGCCAGGCGGCAAACGTACCGGCCGCCAGGACCATGACGACCGGCACGAACCTCGCGCTGACCTGGTCGGCGAGCCGCTGGATCGGCGCCTTGGATCCCTGCGCTGCCTGGACCATCTGCACGATCTGGGCAAGGA
This sequence comes from Candidatus Limnocylindrales bacterium, assembly GCA_038237595.1. Taxonomy (GTDB): domain Bacteria; phylum Chloroflexota; class Limnocylindria; order Limnocylindrales; family CSP1-4; genus JAFMJV01. Next base: position 2,363 of record JBBRYO010000001.1, read on the forward strand.
CCGTGTCTCGACCCACCCGCGTCGCACGGAACACGAAGCTGCCCGTGGTGTTGAATCGTGGCGCCGATCACCTCGTCGCCGGGGCCTTTTGCGACGGGCATCGGCTCGCCCGTGAGCATCGCCTCGTCGAGGGCCGACCCGCCCTCGGTGACGAGACCGTCCACCGGCACCTTCTCGCCCGGGCGGACCCGGATGAGGTCTCCGGGACGGACCGCCTCGATGGGAACGTCCGTGTCGCCGTCCGGTCGTACGAGGCGAGCGGTCCGTGCCTGCAGGCCGATGAGACTGCGCACCGCGCCGAGCGTCTGCGACCTGGCCCGGGCCTCGAGCCAGCGCCCTGCCAGGATCAACCCGGTGATCAGGCTCGAGCTGTCGAAGTACGTGACCGGCTCGATCCCGGCCCGGGCGACGAGCTCCGGCCAGAGGGTCACCGCGGCACTGTAGCTCCACGCGGCCATCGTGCCGACCGCGACCAGAGTGTTCATGTTCAGGTCGCGATGGCGTGCGGCCTTCCCGGCGGCGCGCAGGAACCTGCCGCCCGCCCAGAACTGGACGAAGGTTGCGGGCAGCAGGACAAGGCGGTTGACGTCCGACATGGGCAGCGCGCGGCCCGGCCAGAACATGAGCGTCATTATCCCGGCCGCGACCGCGACCGCGATCGCGACGATCGCCCGGATGCCGAGATCGCGCAGCTCGGCGGCCCGCTCGCGCGCCTCCGCGCCAGACGCGCCGATTGGCAGGTCAAGGTCGTCAGCCTGGTTTTCGGCCGTGTCTCGAACGTCGTAGCCCGCCGCCTCGATCGCACCCACCAGCTCGGAGCGCCCGGCCCGCACTGGGTCGAAGCGGATCGTCGCCCGTTCGGTGGCCAGGTTCACGTTGGCATCGATTACCCCGTCCGTTTTGCGCAGGTAGCGCTCGATGCGGTTGACGCAGGACGCACAGGTCATGCCCTCGACGGGCAACGACAGCTCGATGGGCGCGGGTGAATCGAGCGTGGTCACCACGAGGTTCCTTCCCTCCACAGATACTCCCCGGGAGTATGCTCCAGCCTCCGGGGTGACCTTGGTGCGCCTGAGGGCGTGGGCGCGCCTTCACGGCCTCGGCGTGCCTCAGGCTTGGGCCTGGTCGCCCTCCGTCGCGTGCGTCTCGCCGAGCGCGAGGGCGATCGCCTCATCCGTCGACATTCGCTCGCCTTCGGCCCAGAGCCCGGCAGGAACGGGGCCTGCCGCAGGGGACTCCGGCACCTGCCACTCGATCTCGGACATCGGGCTGAGGACCAGGTCCGCGCCCGTCCTGAGTCGCTCCTTGTTGACCGCTCCCGATAGACGCCAGTAGCGATCGGAGTCGCCACGCTTGCTGGCAAGGATCGCGAAGTCGGCGATGAGGATCAGGATCCCGCCCCGATCGCCAGAGTTGATGAAGATGTCCAGGCCCTCGCGGAAACGCGCGTCGGCGGCATCCGGGTCACCCTCGGTCGCGTCGAGCAATCCCAGCATGTGCAGGTCCCATCCGACGCCAAAGGTGTCACCCGCGGCGCGGTTCCGGCGGAGGCTCTCCTCCAGGTGCGCACGGGCCGCGGGCAGGTCCGGCTTCACGACGTCCGCCATCCCGAGGGCCCAGTTCACGTGAGCCTGGCCAAGGTCGTCGCCCAGCTGCTCGAACAGCTGGAGGGCCTCTTCGAGGTAGGGGACTCCGAACTTCGTGCCGAGGGTGAAGCCATCACCGGGCACCGGCGCGAAGGCAAAGTTGTTGAGCGCCTCGGCAAGCGTGCGCTGATCGCCGGCGACGCGCGCAAACTCGAGGGCGGCCTTGTAATGGAAGTGGGTGACCCGGTAGTCGCCGCGCCAGTAGGACAGGGAGCCAGCCGCACTCTCGGCCGCTGCGCGCAAGCGTGCCGGCTGCGTCTCGGCACTCGGCAGGATCAGGATGCGGTCCAGCCGCTCGGCGCCCTCCTTGAGATGCCCGCGGATCTGCCAGAAACGCCAGAGCGACGAGGCCGTGCGCATCGCCACACCGGCCTCGTCGTTCGCCACCGCCCAATCCAGCGCCGCTCGCAGGTTGTCGTGGTCGAGATCGAGTCGATCGAGCCAGACGCGGCTGTCCTTGGCCGTCAGATGCGGTGCCGACGTCTCCGCCAGGACGGCGTAGGTCTCGGCGTGGCGGCGGTGGAGCATTTCGTCCTCGGGCCCGGCCTCGAGCTTCTCGTGGGCGTACTCGCGGATCGTGGCAAGCATGGCGAAGCGCGGCTCGTCCGCGGCGATGGGCACGGGCCGCAGGAGGCTCTTGTCGGCCAGCGAGCCCACACCGTCGAGCACGTCACGCCCGACTTCCGTCGCAGGGCCACAACACTCCTCCGCAGCGGACAGCCATGCGCCGCCCGCGAACACGGCAAAGCGCTCGAAGAGGCGCCGGTCGGCGGTATCGAGCAGGTCGTAGCTCCAGTCGATCGCGCCTCGCAGTGTCTGCTGGCGGCCGGGTCGATCCCTTGGGCCGCCCACCAGCAACGCCAGGCGCTGGTCGAGCCGCGCCTGGAGCGTCGCCACCGGCAGTAGCCGCACGCGGGCGGCGGCAAGCTCGATGGCGAGCGGCAGGCCGTCGAGGCGCCGCACGATGTCGGCGACAGGGGCTGCGTTCTCCTCCGTCAGCCGGAAGGCGGGCTGGGCAGCCATGGCACGTTCCACGAAGAGCTGCACGGCTTCGGATCTGGCGGCACTCTCCAGCGTCAGGTTTTCCGGGTCGGGCATGGGCAGCGCCGGCACAGGGAACTCCTGCTCGCCGTAGGCATGCAGCGGCACCCGGCTGGTGACCACCACGCGAAGCTCGGGTCCTTCCCGGAGCAGCTGGGAGACGAGCGGGGCAGCGTCCACGACCTGTTCGAAGTTATCGAGCAGCAGCAGCGCCTTGTGATCGCGGACCCACGCCATGAGGCGCTCGCGAGGCGGTGTGGTGCCGGCCTGGAGCGCCGGGATCGAGGCCGTGATGGCCGAAGGCACCAGGTCGGGGTCGGTGATCGCCTCGAGCGGGGTGAAGAAGACGCCGTCGGGGAACCCTTCCATGGCATCGGCGCCCAGTTGGAGGGCAAGGCGCGTCTTGCCGGTGCCGCCGGGGCCGGTGAGGGTCAGCAGATGCGTGGTCTCGAGGAGGCGGCTGGCCTCCGCGAGCTCGTTGCGGCCGATGAAGCTGGTGAGCTGCACCGGCAGGTTGTTTGGTCGCGCACTGAGGGTGCGGATGGCTGGAAACGTGTCGGGTCGCTGCGCATCATCCACCTGGTAGAGGTGCTCGGGGAGCGCCAGATCCTTGAGCCGGTGGAGGCCAAGGTCGGTCAGCGAGATGCCGTCGACGAGCGCGCGGCCGGCCAGCGAGCGCGTGGTGTCGGAGATGAGCACCTGTCCGCCGTTGCCCGCGGCCGCGATGCGAGCCACCTGGTGGAGCGCCAGCCCGACGTAGTCCTGCCCGACCAGGCTGACCTCGCCGGTATGGATGCCCATGCGCACGCGCAAATGGCGCCCATCCAGCCACGGCTCTGACGCCAGGCCGCGCTGCGACGTGGTGGCCGCTCTCACCGCCGATGCCGCATCAGGGAAGGCGGCGAACACTGCGTCCCCCTCCGTTCCGAAGACCATGCCGCCCTCGGCAACGACGGCGCTGTTGAGGATCTCGCGATGCCTGGCGAGCAGCGGCGGATAACGGTCGCCGAGCTCCTGGATCATCCGCGTGGATCCCTCGATGTCGGTGAAGAGGAACGTTACGGTGCCGGTGGGACGGTTCGGCGGTGCCGTGGCGACGGCTTCGACCGGCGCTATCCGGCTCGATGAGGCGACCATCTCGTCTCCCTCGATGCTCATGGCGCGACGCGCGGCAGGATCAGCGGGAGATGGGACGCATGGCGTAGACCCCGACGACCATCGGGACGGGCGGGTCGTGGCAGAGCTCGACGCCGATGTCGCCCTGGCGAACCAGCTCGGCGATGAAGTCCGATTCCCGTGCGCCCAGTCCTACGTAGACGGTCCCGTCGGCCACTTGGATGGGGCTCACCTCGTCCGCGGCCCCGTTGAGTTCGAAGCGGCGGCGGAGCTCGTGCATGGGCACGTACGGACGCGACTTGATGAAGCGGCGGAGCTGGGCCTGGGTGCAGCCGTGGCTGACGTAGGGCTCAGGCGTTCCATCGGCCGCCTGGGCGGGCACTGCCAGAGGTCGAACAACCGCCGGGTCGGCGGCCGTGGCGAGGGGCGGTTGCGCCCCGTTGGTCATGCCGACGGCCGGACTGGTGCTGCGGTCGGCGCGCAATGCGGCGCCGGCAGCCACGTCGGCCATACGCGTCTCTCCCTCGACAGGGTCGGCCCTGTCCATCATCGTGGTCGTTGACGGCGGCGGGCAGCCGCCGCGCGGAAGTTCCATCGTTCTTCCGCTCCCGCTCGTCCCGGAGCCGTCCGCGATCATACATCCGGTCGCGGGAGCTGCCCGAACCGCCCGCTCAGACGCCACTCACGATGGCGAGGCCGCGATCGAGCTGGTTGAGCTCGTCGGGGCCGTCCTGGCCGCAGGCGAGGATGTCCTCGATCCGAGCTCCGTAGCGGCCCTCGAGGTAGATCCCGGGCTCCACGCTGAACGTGTTGCCGACGACCAGCGGCGCCGAATTCCCGGCGACGAGGTACGGATCCTCGTGGCCGTCCAGGCCGATACCGTGCCCGGTCCGATGGAAGAAGTGCTCGCCATGCCCGGCCGCTTCGATGATGTCACGGGCCGTCCGGTCGATCGCCTCGCAGGCAACGCCGGGCGCGATGGCGGCGCGCGCCGCCTCCTGTGCGCGGTACAGGACCGAGAAGAGGTTGCGGAACCCGTCGTCGGGCCCGCGCGCGTCGTCGCCGCCGGTCACCCAGACGGTCCGCGTGATATCCGAGTAGTAGCCGCCGACGCGTCCCCCGATATCGATCACGATCGGCTCACCGGCCTCGATGACGCGATCGCCCGCCCCGTGGTGTGGCGAGGCGGAATTCGGGCCGCTCGCGACGATCTGGAACGAGGCCTCATCGTGGCCCTCGGCGACGAGGCGATCCCGGATCTCGGCGGCCACCTCGCGCTCGGCGCGGCCGACCAGGCGCACTGAGGCCGTTGCCTTGACCGTCCGGTCAGCGGCGTGCGCGGCGGCCCGGAGCAGCTCGAGCTCTTCTGCGTCCTTGATCTGTCGCAGCGGACTGGTGACGGCCGAGGCCAGCCCGAACCGGGCGGTCGGGATGCCGGACTGGAGCTTCAGCAGGAACGCCGCGCGAAGCGAGTCGGAGACCAGCAGCTCGGCGCCGGACTGGCTCGCGCCGTCGCGCAGGGCAGACGCGACGTTGCGGATCGGGTCCTCGGTCTCGGTCCAGGTCACGAGGTCGACCAGCCCGGCCTCGACGCCCGATGCCGCCTGCGCCGCGCTCGCCTCCAGGCGGGGCACGACCAGTGTCGGCTGATCTTCCGGCTGGAGCACCAGCATCGTCAGCCGCTCGAGCGGCATGGCCTCGTACCCGATCAGCCAACGCAGATCGGTCCCGACGCCGACGAGCAGGGCACTGGCGCCGCGATCGGCCAGGGCTGCCTGGGCTCGGCGCAGGCGCTCCTCGTAGCGCTGCAGCGTGATCCTGGGGTTCGTGGGCTCCGTGGCCGGTGTCGCGACAGCGCTCATCGGGTTGCCTCCGCAGTATTGGCCAGCAGCCATCCCTCGACGAGCCGCGGACCATCGGTGAAGAACTTGTTGTAGGAGAAGACCCGGGCCGCCCCGGCGTTCAGCGCCCGCTTCCGGGTGACCTCGTCGTCGTGCTGCGCCACGGCGATGACCGGTTTCCGAGCCCGCGCCGAGCGTTCCACCGCCGCCACGCCGTCGTACCGCCGACCCAACAGGTCAACCACGACACCCACCAGTGCCCGACCGTTCTCACCAGGCCCGAGCTCGGCGTCCGCGTCCGCCTCGAGCACCGTGTCGAGCTCGGCCTCGGACGAGAGCCTCACCGGCGTCCCGCCGGCGCGGCGCACCGCCTCGATCAAGCGCGACGCCCAGATCAGGTCGTCGGCAAGGACTGCGATCGTGCCGCGCCCCCGAGCGTGATCAGCCAAGGATCTGGAGGATGTGCCGGAAGAGGTCCTGCGCGGTGACGATGCCCTTGACGCGGCCGTCCTCGACCAGCGGGATGTGCCGGAAGTCGCCGACGGCCATCTTGTGGACGGCGATCGCGATCGTGTCCTCGGTCCGCAGCACGACCGGATCGGGCGTCATGACGTCCGCGACGCTGATGCCCTGCATGGCGCGGCCGGCGAGCTTCAGGACTGCATCGCGCTCGGTGAAGATCCCCACCAAGCGCCCCGCGTCACCCACCAGCAGGCAGCCGGTGCGGTCCTGCTGCATGCGGCGGACGGCCACCCGCACCGGGGTCTCGGGCGGGATCATGACCGGCGCCCGGCTGCGGACGTCCCGGAGGTGATCGCGCACCAGCCTCTCCTCCAGCCCGCCCGTGGGCCGCGGGATGTCGACGGTGCGAAGGTCGGCGCCGCAGTTCTCGCACTCGTCGACGCCCTGGATATTGTCGAAGCCGCAGACCGGGCAGATCACAGGTTGGGCTCCTCGTCGTCGGCGCGGATCGTGGTTCGGAGCAGGCTCAGGACGCGACCCAGGTCTCGCCGCTGAACAGCAGCTTGCGCAGGTCTCCGGCGCCCTGGCGCTTGATGGCGTCGTCGATCTGGCCCTTGACCAGCTGGTCGTGGGTCGGACGGTCCAGGCGGCGCAACACGCCGACCGGCACCGGGAACTCCGGGAAGGACAGCCGCGACAGCATGAAGGCGAGGTAGGGATCCTCGGCCTCCTCGTCGTGGACGAGCAGGTCCTTCTCCGTTACGCCCTTGCCGAGTTGCACGACCTGGGGGTGGAGGCCGTTCAGCCGGATGCCCTTGTCGCGATCCTTGCCGAAGATCATCGGCTCACCATGTCGCAGGACCAGCATGCGGTCCTCGCGGACCTCGCGGTCGGTGAAGTCGCGCCACGCACCGTCGTTGAAGATGTTGCAGTTCTGGAGGACCTCGACGAAGGCCGAGCCGTGATGGCGGCCGGCTCGCTCGAGCGTCTCCTGGAGGTGCTCGGTGTGGGTGTCGACGGAGCGGGCCACGAAGGTCGCCTCGGCGGCGAGGGCGATCGAGAGCGGCATCACCGGCTGATCGACCGTCCCGGCCGGCGTCGACTTGGTCTTCTTGCCGAACTCGGACGTGGGCGAGGCCTGACCCTTGGTCAAGCCGTAGATGCGGTTGTTGAACATGATCAGTTTGATGTCGACGTTGCGCCGCATCGAGTGCATCACGTGGTTGCCGCCGATCGAGAGGGCGTCGCCGTCTCCGGTGATGACCCACACCATGAGGTCGGGTCGCGCCGCCTTGAGGCCCGTGGCCAGCGTCGGCGCGCGGCCGTGGATCGTGTGGAAGCCGTACGTGTTCATGTAGTACGGCAGGCGGCCCGAGCAGCCGATGCCGGAGATGAAGACGATGTTCTCCTTGGCGTAGCCGAAGTCGGGCATCACCTTCTGGGTCTGCGCCAGGATCGAGTAGTCGCCGCAGCCGGGGCACCAGCGCACTTCCTGGTCGGAGACGAAGTCCTTGCGGGTGAGCTGCGGGAGCTCCTTCGTGCCGGGGGCGGCCGCGATCTCTGAAGCGGCGGCGTTTCCCGGCTCGACGGCCGCGCCGCCGTCCTGGTGTTCGGTTGCCTCGGTCATCGTTTCCTCGCGTTCTCTGTGAGGATGAGTCGCGCGGCTTCTTCGATTTCGGAGATGCGAAAGGGCTTGCCGCGCACGCGGTTGAGGCCCACCACGTCGATCAGGTAACGGGCACGCATGAGCAGGCGCAGCTGTCCCAGGTTGACCTCGGGGAGCAGCACCTTCTTGAAGCTGGTGAGCACGTCGCCGGTATTGCGCGGGAACGGGTTCAGGTGGCGCATGTGCGCGTGGGAGACGCTCTGCCCCTCTGCCTGGAGCCGCTCGACGGCGCTCCGGATCGCGCCGTAGGTGGACCCCCAGCCGAGGATCAGCAACTCGCCGCGCGGCGGCCCGTAGACCTGGAGATCCGGGATGTCGTCGGCGATGCCGGCCACCTTCTGGGCCCGCAGCGTCTGCATGCGGTGATGGTTCTCGGGGTCGTAGCTGACGTTGCCGGTGATGTCGGCCTTCTCGAGACCACCGATGCGGTGCTCCAAGCCTGGCGTGCCGGGCACGGCCCACGGCCGGGCAAGCGTTGCCGGGTCGCGGTTGTACGGATGGAAGGTCTCCTTGACCGTCCAGTTTTCGACCGCGATGTTGGGCAGGTCATCGATGTCCGGGATCTTCCACGGCTCAGCGCCGGTGGCCAGAAACGCGTCGGACATGTAGGCGACCGGCGTCATGTACTTGAGCGCGATGCGCCACGCCTCGATCGCGTAGTCGAAGCATTCGCCCGGGGTGGCCGGAGCCACGATCGGGATGGGCGAGTCGCTGTTGCGGCCGAACATGAGCTGGAGCAGGTCGGCCTGCTCGGTCTTGGTCGGCATCCCGGTGCTGGGGCCGGCGCGCTGCACGTCGACAACGACGATCGGGAGCTCGACCATGACGGCGAGGCCCATGGCCTCGGTCTTGAGGGCGATGCCCGGGCCGGAGCTGGCGGTCATGCCCATCGCGCCGCCGTACGAAGCCCCGATGGCGGACCCGATGGCAGCGATCTCGTCCTCGGCCTGGAAGGTCTTGACGCCGAAGTTCTTGTAGCCCGACAGCTGGTGGAGGATGTCGCTCGCGGGCGTGATCGGGTAGCTGCCGTAGAACAGGTCGCGCCTCGCGAGCCTGGCCGCGGTCACGAAGCCGAGCGCCGTCGCCTCGTTGCCGGTGATGTTGCGGTAGGTGCCGGGCGGCAGGTGAGCCGGCTTGACCCGGTAATGAGTGTGGAAGATCTCGGTCGTCTCGCCAAATGCGTAGCCGGCCTTGAGCGCGCGCGCGTTCGCCTGCGCGAAGACGGGCTTGCCGCCGAACTTGTCCTCGATCCACCTGAGCGTGGGATCCATGCTCCGCTCGTAAAGCCAGAACATGATTCCCAGGGCGAAGAAGTTCTTGGTCAGGTCGACCTGCTTGTTGGTCATGTCGAGGCCTTCGAGCGCCCGCGCATTGAGGGTGCTGATCGGGATCTCGAAGACCGTGAACTGCTTCAGCGAGCCGTCCGTCAGCGGGCTTGCCGCGTACCCGGCCTTGGTCAGGTTCTGGGTGGTGAACGCATCCTGGTTTACGATCAGCGCGCCGCCCGCCGGAAGGTCGCTGATGTTCGTCTTGAGCGCGGCCGGGTTCATGGCCACCAGCACGTCGGGCTGGTCACCTGGCGTGTAGATCTCCTCGGACGAGAAGCTGATCTGGAAGCCGCTGACGCCGGGCAGCGAGCCAGCCGGGGCGCGGATCTCGGCGGGATAGTCCGGCATCGTGCTGACGTCGTTGCCGAAGGCGGCCGCGGTGCGGGTGAACTGCGTTCCCGTGAGCTGCATCCCGTCGCCGGAATCGCCGCAGAAGCGGATGGTGACGCGCTCTAGCTCCAGTACTGCGCCCTCGTGGGCGGGGATGATTTCGGTTGTCACCGGGCTGGCGGCTCCTTGGTTCGACGGCGGAGGGGTGGGGAATCGGCGGTTTTGCAAGCCGTCGCTAAAGACGGGACCGGGATTCTACGCCTCGCGCTGGACGGCGCAGGTTTGTACGTTCGCAACCGGCCGGTCAGATCGCCTCGGATCGTTCGCCAGCAGCTCGGTGGTGTGCGTTCGAGCGACTGGCGGCCGATTCGGGCCCGAGCCGGTGGCCGGCGCGGGTCGCCGCCCGAGTCGGGCCGCCGGAGCGGGTCGTCGGCCGAGTCGGGCGGCAAGCGTGCGTCGTCGGCCGCTTTCGGCCGCTGGGTCCGCGCGAGTGCCCGCCCTTTGGGCCGCTCGCTACTCCCGACGGGCGAGGCTGGCCGGCCAGGCGACATCGCAGAAGGGGTCGGCCGCGGTCACCTTCTCGTGCTCGACGAAGTAGACCTCCCGCGGCGAGCCGATGGGCTCCATGCCCTGCTTGTCCATGAAGGCGTGGACCGCGTCATACGCCTCGAGGATGCCCTGGGAAGACGCACTGCTCGAGCGTGATAGTGGTGAAGGCTTCGTGATGCGCGGGCTCGATGCGGATCCGCGTTCCCTCCGGCGCCTCGAGCTCGCCATCGAATGGCAGGCAGACCTCGACCGGCCCATCTGAGTCGGCGCTCACGACGCCGTGATAGATCGCGAAGCCGGGCGCGCTGGTCCTGGCAGACGTCCCCTCGAGTGCCGTCGGCAGGGCAGACATGGCCTCTATGAGGAAGCCCTGCAGCTCGGGTTGCCGGACGTTTCGACTGATGGTCAGGACCCGCTGCTCGGGTACCTGCCGCGTGTGGACCTGGTACATGGTGTCTCCTCGGCCCTCGAGATAGCGCTCGAGATACGCGACGAGCCGTCGCTTGACCTCCATCGACCCTTCGACCTCGCGCCAGAAGCGGCCGATCTCGTCGACCTGCTCGGGCGCGGGGAGCTCGAGCACCTGGGCGATCCGCTCCAGCGGCATGTCCAGGCGGCGGAGCAGCCCGATCAATCGTGCTCGTTCGAGCTGGTCCTCCCGGTAGTACCGGTACGAGGTCCATTCGTCGACCGAGGCGGGCCGAAGGAGCTCCAGCGCGTCGTACAGCCGGAGCGCCTTCAGGCTCAACCGCGATCGCCGCGCGAAGGCGCCGATCGTCATGAGCTGAACCGTGCCGGTGGTGGTCTGGCTCATCGCGTTCACCCTGGGCCCTGCCCCTTGGGGAGAGTCAAGCCTCGTTCTTGCGGTTCGCCGGGGCGAACGACGCGCACAGCATGCCGTAGTAGGTGGGTGCCTCGTACGAGAGCAGGTCCGCCTGCCATCCGGAGCCGAGTGCCCCGTGGAGCATCAGCAGCTGCCACCAGCTGTCGGGCTTGGCGTCCTCGAGCAACCGGTCAGGGACATCGAGCAGTCTGTCGAGCTCGTTGGTCTCGATAGCGTCCATGACCAGGCGGTCGAACGTCTTCGCGACCGGGTGGCCGCCATGTGGGCCGGCGGAGTCGTGCGTGTGGCTGTGATCTGCGCTGGCGATGAGCGCGATCCGTCGCTCCGACCTGGCCGCGACTTCCCCGATCGCCTGACCGGCCGTCACGTGCATGGCCGCGTCAAGGTCCCTGGCCGGCGCAACGACCACGACCGGAAGCGGCGGCTCCCAGCGGCCGCCGAGGTACCACAGTGGGATGAGGGTGCCCCAGTCCATGGGCATCACGGCTTCCTCCGCGGCGTTCCCGCCATAGCTGACGCCAACCGCTGGGATCGGCGCGCTGCGCAGCGCTTCGAGGACCGAGCCTGCGAAGGGACGATCGACCTGGCAGTCGAGGGCGACAGGCTCGGGCGCTTCGGGGAGGTTTCCGGCGATCCGGCTGGACACGATGACGGCCATTGCACCCGTCACGTGGATGTTGTGCGGGGTCAGGACGATCACGAGGTCGGGACGGGCCGCCTTCGCTCGGCGTTTAGCTCGCGCATGCCGGCCTGCGTGCCAGCGGCAAGATCACGCTGCTCCGGGGCGCACGCCTCGGGGATCGCGAGATCGCCGTGCGGTGCGATGGCGGCGAAGACGAGGGGCATCCGCGTCCGGTTCGGTCAGGGTCGGGGTGCTGGTCGCAGGGCGGACTTCCGGTCGCGGCTCAGCCGCCGTCCGCCTCGGTCATGACCTGGTGGGGCCGCGGGGGCAGGTTCAGGATCTCCTGCGGAAACGCCTCCGCGACGAATTCCAGGATGTCCTGCTGTCGCAGCACGCCCTCGATGTGGCCGTCGGCATCCTGGAGCGGGATGTTGCGATAGCCGCCGCGCTCCATCAGCTGGAGTGCCTCGACCACGGTCGACTCAGAGGTGAGGGTGTCGGGATCGCGGGTCATGTAGCCGTCGACAAGCGCATCCGGGTCGACGCCGCGTGCCAGCACCTTGAGCAGGATGTCGCGCTCGGTGAGGATTCCGACCAGGCGGTCCCCGTTGCAGACCAGCAGGCAGTCACCCTTGTTGGCCTGGATGGCGGAGATGGCGTCGCCGATCGATGTGCCGGACTGGACCAGCACCGGGTCGTGGTGGCCGAGCGCCTTGAGCTTCTCTGTACGGAGCTCCCGCTTGGTCAGGTGCTCGGTGGTCTCGTCGGCGCTCTTGATGACCGTGGCTCGATCCTCCTCGGAGTGGCTTCGTCGTCAGTCTAGTACCCGCGGCGCGGGCGATCGCTCAACGAGGCAGGGCGAGCTGCCGCTCGAATTCATCGACGGCGTCCTTGGCGTCCTTGAGGCCGGATCCGTACTCCTCCCGGTAGCGCTTGATGGCAGCGATCTTGTTGCCCGCCAGGAGCTGCGCGAGGACTTGGGGCGACATGCCGGGGATGGAGGTGCCCGACGCTGCCGAAGGATCGGACGACGTCGGGTAGGAGCGCGGCGGCGCTCGCATGGGTTGCAGCTGATCCACCTGGCCGCGCAAGCCAAGAGCGCCTCCTGCGATGTCGACACGCCGCACAAACGGGGCGACCAGGAGCAGCCCCAGGTCGAGCACGAGTAGTCCGAAGTCCCGATCAGCAATTGCGATCCAGGCAATCCCCACGGCGAGAAGAACGGCGATCACCAGCGCGACTCGATTGACCTGGCTCGAAACGATCACATCACCCTCCTGCCGCAGGCGACGTCATGGCCGGCGCCCTGATTCACGCGCGGCGGCGAGGCGCCGGTCGATGAGTTTCACAGAGGCGGAAGCCTCGCCATATGCCAGGGCGATGGCGCGGGCCTTCGCGCCCAACGCGTCGCCCTCCTCAATGCGATCGCGCTGGAGCAGGAACTCGGCGAACGCGAGGTAGATCTCGGACCGCTCGACCTCGTATTCGGTCTTGTCCATCACTTCGATTGCGTCGCGGAGGAGCGCTTCAGCTTCCTCATCCAGCTTCTGTGCTGCTCGAACACGACCAAGGACCATCCGTGTCGAAGCGACCGTCGCCCAGTCGTCGGGAACGGCGATCTCGACTCCCCGGAGAGCATGCACCTCCGCCTCCACGAGGTCCCCACTCTCCAGCAGCGCGAACGCAAGCTCGCGCTCGGCTTCCGGCAGGTATCCCCCGTGCCCGATCTCATCGAACAGGGCCGCCGCTCGCCGGAGCATTGCAACACCCTCGTCGAGCACTCCATCCCCGACAAGTCCAGTGCCGATGTTCATCGACACCATCGCAATGCCTTCTCGGTCGCCGATGTCCTCGTAGAGAGCCAGGGACTCCCTCAATACCGGCATCGCCTCGGCGTTCGAGGTGGTCTTTGCGACGTAGTTGCCGAAGCTGTTGCCGACCTGCGCGCGGGCACTTCGGCTGCCGGACCGCTGCGCGAGCGACAGCGCCGCTTCGTACAGCTGACCGGCGTCCACGAGACGGGCCTGGTTCCGCCTGACTGCTGCGAGCCGGGCCACGGCGATCGCTTCGCGGCCCGGGTCTCCAAGCTCGCTGGCCGTCGCCCTGGCTCGCTCCCACCCGTCGTAGGCCTCTACGAGATTCCCGCGCCACCACCCGACGTAGCCATACAGGTACTCGGCATCGAACTGGTACCGCCGGTCGCCTGCCGCTGCCAATAGCTCGAGGCTTCGATCGAGCTGCTCGCGGGCCGACTCCACCCCCTCGCCTCCATGAGTCGAAACCCAGAGACCCGCGGCGGTGGCGAGGCGTGCTCTGCCCTCGAGCTCGTGCCGACCCGCCTCCCGAGCGTCGGTTGCAAGTTGCGTCGCCAACTGCTGCGTGCCGAGGATGTCGTTCTGGCGAAAGCGCGCATCGATCAGGCGCCATCGGAGATCGAGCGACTGACTCTGGTCTCCGCCGGGCAGGTCGAGTGCTCGAAGGGCAAACGATTCCTGGGCTCTGAAATCTTCGCGCTCCGCTGCTCGATCACAGCTGGCCGTCAGTGCCGCAACCGCCTGCTGCCAGAGCGCAGCATCGACGCGCCCGTGTACCTCTGAGCTGAGACTGACCGCCTGCTCGAGGTGGTATGCGCGGATGTCGGCGACCTCGTCCGTCCGTCCCGCTCCGCAACTGTCAAGCCACTTGGCGACGCGCGCGTGGAGATCCGCGCGGCGTGACTTCGGCAAAGACGCATAGGCGACATCCCGGATGAGGATGTGCTTGAACCGATAGCTCGGCTCCAGGACCGGCTCTTCGGTGACGAGGTCGCGGAGCACGGCGTCCTCGAGGCGCGGCTCGATAGGCTCACCGTCGTCGACCAGCGTCGCTACGGCGGACGTCTCGAAGATCCGCCCGACCACGGACGCGACCTGGAGGAGCGCCCGCTCCGGCCGCGGCAGCGTATCGAGCCGCGCGCGGATGATGGCTTCGACGGATTCCGGCACGGCCACATCGTGCGCATCGGGCGACGACACCCATCGTCCGTCTTGCTGGACCACGATCCCGCGATCGATGAGCATCCGGACCACCTCCTCGACGAAGAGCGGGTTCCCCTCCGCGCGATCCAGCACCCGATCTCTCAGCGCCTTCGGGAGCCCATCGATGTCGAGGAGGGCAGAGAGCAGCGTCGATGCGTGCGCCTGGTCGAGCGGTTCGAGGGCGATCCGGCTGGACTCAAGCCGACCGGAGCCCCAGGTCGACCGCCGGTCGAGCAGCTCAGGCCGGGACGTGCACAGAAGAAGCAGAGGCACGCTTCGCACCCACGTCGCCAGGTACTCGATCAGATCGAGCAGTGCTGGCTCGCCCCAGTGGATGTCCTCGAAGACCAGGACGAGCGGCCGTTCTGCCGCCAGCGTCTCGATGAAGCGACGGAAGCCCCAGGCGATCTCGCGCTCGACGCCTTGTGCACCCGTCGGCGGCTCGGACAACAGGCCGATGGCGAAACCGACGCGTTCCGCGACACCGGCCTCGCCCACGACCGCCGCAATGGCCGTCACGGCGTCGTCAACCGCCATGTCCGCCGTGACGCCCGCGATCTCTCTCACGATCTCGGCCATCGGCCAGTAGGTGATCCCTTCGCCGTAGGGCAGGCAACGCCCTCGAACGATGCGTGTGCCGCCGCCCTCGGCACCTACTGAGAACTCCCGTACGAGCCGGCTCTTCCCGATGCCCGGCACGCCGATGATGGTGAAGAGGATTGTCTTCCGCTCGGTGACCGCCCGGCGGTGCGCGCCCACCAGCATGCCGAGCTCGTCGTCGCGTCCGGTCAGCGGTGCGCGCAGCCCCGGGACTCCCCGTGCACCGCCTGGCTCGAGGCCCGCCTCGATGGCGCGCCAGGCCGCGATCGTCGCGTCCCGCCCGCGAAGCGCCCGTTCGCCGATCGGCTCGTACCCGATGGCGGTGCGCGTCGCAAGGTATGCGTCGTTGCCGACGATGACCTCGCCCGGCTCTGCCGCCTGCTCGAGTCGGGCAGCAACGTTGAGGACGTCCCCGGTCGCCATCGTCGCCCCCCCGAATGGGTCGCCGACGACAACCTCGCCCGACTCGACGCCGATCCGGACCTCGACAGAAATGCCGTGCCGTTCGCGCGCGTCGGCGGCGAGCGAGGCGATCCCATCGCGGATGAACAGGCCGGCGCGGACTGCCCGCTCGGCGTCGTCCTCGTGCGACACCGTCAGGCCGAAGAGCGCAAGCACGGAATCACCAGCGAACTTCTCCACGCTTCCGCCGTTGCGGCGGACGATCTCGCTCGCCAGCTCGAAGAACTGGCCGACGACGCTGCGCATGACCTCGGGATCGAGTCGCTCGCCAAGCCCGCTTGACCCCACGAGGTCCACGAACAGCGCCGTCACGTGGCGACGTTCCTCGACTCCGACTCGGCTGAGGAGGCTGGCGCCGCAGTTCGCGCAGAAACGTGCATCTGCGGCGTTCTCGCGCCCACAGGCGGAACAGGCGCTCATTGCACGCCAGCGATCGGCGATCTTCCGTGTTCGTGGTGCATCTGGGCTATCAGCAGATCGATCGCAGCCACCCCCTCGGCGCATCGTACGCGGCCGGGTGTGGGGGCATGCGCGCCCGAGACGCGAAGAGGCGGAGCGAAACGTGCCGGCATGGCGCGGGGGCAGGGTCGGACGCGCCCGGCGTTGCCACCCCTGTACGATCGGGCGTGTGGCTCGAATCGCTTCGCCCTGGCGGCGCAATGACCGCCTGATCGGGTTGGCGCTGGTGGTCGTGTCGGCCTGCGGATTCGGGTCGGGAGCGCTCTTTGCCAAGCCTGTCTACGCGGCCGGTGTCGACTGGCTGACGCTGCTCTTCTGGCGCTTCCTGATCGCCGCCGCGCTCTCCTGGGCGTGGCTCCTCCTGCTCCCCGGCAACCGCGCGTCCCTGCGCCTGCTCACGCGGCGGAACGCGCTGATCCTCCTTGCGCTCGGCGCGCTGTACGTCCTCAACAGCGGCACCTATTTCGCCGCGTTGGAGACCGTTCCGGCGTCGCTTGCCGCGCTCATCGTCTACCTCTACCCGGCCCTTGTTGCCGTACTGTCGCTGCGCTTCATCCGCCGCTTGCGTGGCCGCCGCGCGTGGCTGGCGCTGGCCATCTCCACGATCGGCGTGGCGATGGCCGTCGGAGGCATCATTCCGGCAACAGCTCCCCCGCTGCTGGGCATCGCGCTGACGCTCGCATCCCCGCTGATCTACTCGGTCTGGATCATCCTCGCGGCGCGGTTGAGCGGCGAACGAGGAGACCGTGAAGGGAGCCGCGGGGCCGAGGGAAACGCGCGCGGTACCGTTATTCCGCCGCAGGATGCGGAGACACTGACCACCCCGTCGGAGACCGCGCCGGCGCCGACCGCCGCCTTGATGATGACCGCCACGGCGGCCGTCTTCCTCGCGGCCATGCTCGTGACAGGTCGCTCGATTTCCCCGGCCAGCGTTCCCGCCAGCGCCTGGTTCGGGGTGCTCGGCGTGGCCGTGGCCGCGACCGCGGTGGCGGTACAGGCGTTCTACGCGGGTGCCCGGCGAATCGGAGCGGCACAGGCCGCGCTGGTCAGCACGGTCGAGCCGATCTACACGATCACGCTCGCAACCATCCTCCTGCATGACACCCTGGCACCCGTCCAGATCCTGGGCGGGATCCTGATCATCGGCGGCGTGGTTCTGGCCCAGACGGCACCCGCGGACGACATTCCAGCGAGCGCCTCACTGAACTCCGGCGTGACCGAGCCGAGCTGATCAGCCGGGTGTGACGGGCTCATGACGGAGGGCAGCCCCGGCAGCGGCGCGGACTTCCTCGAGCGTGCCGGAACCGAGCGCCGCTCCCGCCGCCGCCCGACACCGCTCGATCGACAGGTCGTCGAGGACCCGGCGAACGTCGGCAAGCCGGCCGGGCGCCACGCTGAGCGTCCCGACGCCGAGCCCCACAAAGACCGGCCCGGCGATCGGATCGGCAGCTGCTTCGCCGCACACCGACAGGCTCACCCCATTGGCGTTCGCGGCATCCGCCACATCCCGGATGAGCCGCAAGACGGCCGGCTGGAGGGCACTGGTCAGTTCGGCAAGCTCCGGGTGCGTCCGATCCGCCGCCAGCGTGTACTGGGCGAGGTCGTTGGTGCCGATGCTGAAGAAGTCGACGCGCTCGGCAAGGACGTCAGCGAGGATGGCCGCCGACGGCACCTCGATCATGATCCCGAGGCGGACCCGGGACGCAATCGGCCGGCCCGCGCGGGTTGACGCCGCACTCGCATCGGTGATCGCACTGCGGGCGGCCTCCAGCTCTTCCAGCGTGGCCACCATCGGGAACATGACGTCGAGCTGCTCATCGGCCGATGCCTCGAGCAGGGCGCGAAGCTGGTTCTCGAGGACCTCCGGACGGCGCAGTCCGAGCCGCAGGCCGCGGACGCCGAGGGCCGGGTTGGCCTCCGGATGCGATGGCGTCAGCGGGCCCGGCTTGTCCCCGCCGATGTCGAGCGTCCGGAAGACGACGGGCCGGCCGTTCATATGCCGGCGGATGGCCGCGTAGAGGGCCCGTTGCTCATCAAGGCCCGGCGGCTCGTTACGGCCGAGGAAGAGCAGCTCCGTGCGGACGAGCCCGATGCCCTCTGCCCCTGCTCGTGCTGCCTGCTCCGCCTCCCTGACCGAGCCGACGTTGGCGGCAACCGCGACCTGGAGGAGTGGCGCGGCCTCGTCCGTCCGACCTTCGGCCCCCGCAGGACGATGACCGTGGACGGCCGGCGAGGTCACCTGTCCCGCTCCCGAAGCACCGTCTCGCAGGGCGGCCAAGTCGGCATCGCTCGGCTCGACGTGGAGCGTGCCGCTGTCCCCGTCCACGGCGAGGAACGCGCCGTCCGGCACCAAGTCGAGATCGCCGCCGAGCGCCAGCACCATGGGAATGCCGATGGCGCGCGCGACGATGGCCGCGTGCCCCGTCTGCGCCCCGCCACCCAGTGCGATCCCTGTCACGAGCTGCGGGCGAAGGACCGCGATCTCCGACGCATCGAGGTCGGTGGCAGCAAGGATGGCCGCCGATCCATCCGTCAGCTCCAGCTTCGCCCGCGGCCGTCCCGCGAGGATGCCTGTCACGCGTCGTGCCACGTCGCGGATGTCCGTCGCGCGCTCGCGCAGGTATTCATCGTCGATGGCGGCGAGCTGTGCCGCCGCTGCGTAGGCAACCGACTGGAAGGCTACCGAGGCCGGCACCAGCTCAGCGGCGACGCGCTCCAGCGCAGGGCCGACGAGCAGCGGATCGTGGGCGAACAGCGACTGCGCCTCGAAGATCTGGCCTATGTCGCCACCCAGCCGATCGGCGGTACGGTGGGCCAGGTCGGCCAGCTCGCTCGCTGCTTCCTCGAGTGCTGCGCGAAGCCTTGCCTGTTCCCCTGGCACGGCGCTCGGCGAAATCGTCTCGGGATCAGCCGTGGATGGCAGATGACCACCCTCGCCCGATACGCGGCGCAGGTGACCGACGCCGAGGCCGGGCGCGCCCGGCCGCCCGCTCAGGCGCCGCGGGGCCACACCGGTGCCGGACACGTCAGGTTGCCGCGGCTGTTTGTGGACGGGCGAGGGACGACGCCGTGTCGGCCAGGGCTCGAAGCAGCAGGGCTGAAGACGTCGCGCCGGGATCCTGGTGACCGACGCTCCGCTCACCGAGGTACGAAGCGCGGCCCTTGGTGGCGAGCATCGGCACGGTCGCAAGCGCGCCCGCCTCCGCAGCCGCTGCCGCGCCCTCGAGGATCGACTCTCCGTTGGCCCCTGCCGCCAGCGCCGCGCGTGCAGCCTCCAGGGCCGGCGTGAGTGCATCGAGCATGGTCTTCTCGCCGATAACTGCCTTGCCCAGCGCGGCGATGCCGACGACCGCGGCCTCGAGAGCCGCGACGGACTGGCTCGCGTCCGCCTCCGCGACGCCGTCGAGCGCGGCTGCGGCCTTCAGGAATCCGGTGCCATAGAGCGGTCCGGATGCGCCCCCCACGGTGCTGACGAGGGTCCTGCCCGCGAAGCGCAGCACCCCGGTGGGCGTCGGATCGGGCGCCGGTCCGGCGTCGAGCCTGGCCACGATCGCCGAGAAGCCGCGATCCATGTTGATGCCGTGGTCGCCGTCGCCGATCGCCTGGTCGAGCTCCGTCAGCGCGACCTTCTGTTCGTGCAGGCGGCCGGCGGCGAGCCGCAACCAGGCCTCGAAGTGCTCGGAAGTCAAGCTCATGGCCGTTGGTCTCCAGGGTGAGCGGCGTGACGCTGGCCGCACGCGCCGCGTGAGTCTAGCGAGAGGCAGGCGGCGAAGGGGCCGATGGATGGGTCGGCCGCCTCCTCCGCTCAGGGAGCGTCCCAGGGCCCGGCGCGGGCTGTCGGGACACGAACGATGCGAATGCCGTCGTCACGCTCCCCAGCGCAGCGCCGGGGTGTGCACTGGCGAATCCCACAGGTTCGTCAGCTGATCGTCGAGCCGGAGCAGCGTGACCGAGAAGCCGGCCATCTCCAGGCTCGTGATGTAGTTGCCGACCAGGCTGCGGCTGATCGTGATGCTCTTGCCTTTGAGGATCTTCGCAACACTGTTGAAGGCGACGTACAGCTCCAGGAGCGGCGTTCCGCCCATGCCGTTGACGAACGCGAGGACCTGGTCGCCCGACTTGAGCTCCAGGTCCGACAGGATGGGCCCGACGAGCATCTCGGCGATGTCGTCGACGGGCGCCAACTTCTCGCGCCGGCGTCCCGGCTCGCCGTGGATGCCGATGCCGATCTCCATCTCGTCATCTGCGAGCTCGAAGGTCGGCGTGCCGGCGGCGGGCACGATGGCACTCGTGAGGGCCATGCCCATCGAACGGGCATTGCCGTTGACCTTGACCGCGATGTCGGTGACGTCCTTGAGCGAGCCGCCGACTTCGGCGCAGCCTCCTGCGATCTTCTCGACGAGTACCGTTGCGCCGACGCCGCGCCTGCCGGCCGTGTACAGCGAATCCTGGACGGCGACGTCGTCGTTGGTCACCACCGTGGCGACCTCGATCTCGCCGGCAACGAGCTCGGCCGCCATCTGGAAGTTGAGCACGTCGCCCGTGTAGTTCTTGACGATGTGCAGCACTCCGGCGCCGCCGTCGACGGCGCGCGTGGCTGCCTCCATCTGGTCGGGCACGGGCGAGGTGAAGACGGCGCCGGGACAGGCGGCGTCCAGCATGCCGAGGCCGACGAACCCGCCGTGGAGCGGCTCATGACCCGAGCCGCCGCCCGACACCAGGCCGACCTTGCCACGGCGCGGGGCATCCTTGCGGATGACCACGCTGTTGGAATAGTCGATGCGCAGGAGGTCGCCGTGCGCGACCTCCATGCCCTGGAGTGCTTCGGTGACGAGGTCATCGACGTTGTTGATGAGCTTCTTCATGACGCTTGGCTCCTAGTTGCTGACGGGGTTGTCGAGGGACCGGCCTTCGACATGCGGCGCTTCCGCCACGGCCGGACCGGGGACGTTGGACTCGGCCGTGTGGCCGACGAACTGGTAGAGGAAGGCACCGCCGAGGCCGCCAACGATCGGGCCGACGATGTAGACCCAGATCTGGTCCCACTTGGCCGACGCGCCGATGAGGCTCTGGACGATCTCCGGGCCGATCTGGCGGGCCGGATTCAGCGCCGCGCCGGTGATCGGGCCGACGAGGATGATGATCCCGTAGACGATGAAGCCGATGATGATTCCGGCGAAACCGGCGGGGGCGCGGCCGTCGACGGCAGCACCGAACACGGTGAAGACCAGGATTGCCGTGCCGATCGCTTCCGCGATGACCGCCACGAGGGGACCGCTGGTGCCGGCGTTGTAGGTGACAGCGCCAAGGCCCAGCTTGGCGGGATCGTTGCCGATCAGGATGAGGTAGGTCAGGACCGCCCCGACGATCGCGCCGATGACCTGCGCGACGATGTAGTACGCCGCGGTCTTCGAGTCGATCTTTTTCGTGGCGAGCAGCGCGATCGTGACGGCCGGGTTGATGTGCGCGCCGCTGACATGCCCGACGGCGTACACGGCCGCGAAGATCGCGAACGCAAAGGCGAACGAGATCGTGCTCAATTCGGCGCTTCCAAACGGCTGTGAGCCGGTGAGGAACACGGTCAGTGGCACCGATCCGGCGCCGATGAAGACGAGGATCGCAGTACCGATGACTTCCGCCGTGAATTTCTGGCGGAGCGTGGGTGACGACGACATGGGTACCTCCTGTGATGTTGGCGCGGCCGCAGTCTCCCCGGCCGCCTCCTTCAGGCCGTTTCGCGGCCGCCTGGTTGCCCGCTGACGGGCTCGACATAGGGCGCCAGTTCGGTGGCGAGGGCCAACAGCGCCCCGCTCGCGTCCGCCCCCTCGGCGCGAAGTACGACCTGGCTGCCCGGGCGGACCCCGAGGCTCAGCAAGGCGACGAGGCTCTTGGCGTCCACGAAGCGATCGCCGTTGCCGATCGAGATCGCGGACGAGAACCGCGACGCCGCCTGGACGAACTTCGCAGCGGGACGCGCATGGAGGCCAGCCGGGTCGATGACGGTGATGCGCAACTCGGGCATCTCAGGCACCCGGCAGCTTGGACATGCCGGCAGCCGCGGCTGCTGCTTCGGCAACGCGTGCCAGCGGGTCTCCCAGACTGGCCTGGACGGCCGCGAGGACGGCTCCCTCGACGAGGGGCGCCTGGCTCACGGTGACGCGGGACCGCAATTGCGGTTCGAGGGCCTCGAGCGCAAGCTCGAGACTGAGCGCCGCACTGCCCAGGTCGAGCAGCACGAGCACCCCGTCGGGCGAGTCGGCCGACCGGATGGCCGCTTCGATGAGCAGCGCGCTGGTTCCGAGCCGTCCATCGTCGGTGCCACCGGCGGTGGCAACGGCCACCTCTGGACCGGCCACCTGCTCGACCATTTCGCGCAGACCGTCCGCCAGGAGCCGGCTGTGCGACACGATCACGAGGCCCACCATGCTTCCTCCTGCTGCGGATCGATTGCCCGACATCGGGGATGGTGGCGCCGGGCCGCGTCAAGGAAACGTCAAGAACCCGGCAAGGTGGCGTCTGGATGGTGCCGTGGCGGCGAACCCGTGCTCAGGCGGTGATCCCGGGGTCGTTGTGTCGCGACGCCGCGGCGCACTAGACTCGGCGCCCCTGCACCCTCGAGTGGGTACCCGCCACTGATGTCGCAACCGACCCAGACGTTTGGCAGCACCGATGTCCAGGCCTACCTGCTCCGGTGCGGTCGCGCCATCCGCAGGCACCAGGCCGGCCTGACGGCGCTTGATGCCACGCTTGGAGACGGCGACCACGGCGACAACATGGCCCTCGGCTTCCGCGCGATCGAGGAGCTCGTGGCCTCGCCCACCGCGGCCGGGATGGCCCCCGGCGAGCTCCTGCAACAGGCAGGGCACCGCCTCGTCGCCTCAGTCGGAGGGGCGTCCGGACCGCTCTATGGCACGGCATTCCTCGAGGCGGGAGCGCGGCTGGGAGGAAGCCCCCGGGTCGATGCGCGGCAGCTGGCAGCGGCCCTCGAGGCGGCCGCGGACGGCCTCGCGCGGCGTGGTCGCAGCGTGGTCGGTGACAAGACCATCCTCGACACACTGCGCCCCGCCGCGGACGCGTTCGCGAGCGACGTGCGTTCCGGCGCGGACATGGGCGGCGCCGCCCGCCACATGTTCCGAGCAGCGCACGCCGGCATGCTCTCGACCCGAGCGCTTGTCGCCCGGCGCGGGCTCGCCCTGCGACTGGGAGAGCGGTCGGTGGGC
Source organism: Candidatus Limnocylindrales bacterium (assembly GCA_038237595.1). Lineage (GTDB taxonomy): Bacteria > Chloroflexota > Limnocylindria > Limnocylindrales > CSP1-4 > JAFMJV01. Next base: position 25,566 of record JBBRYO010000001.1, read on the forward strand.
CACGTCGATCCGGGTGCGGTCTCGGCCTTTCTGCTGATCCGCGCCATGGAGCCCGGTCGCTCGGAGCGACGGCCGGTCCTGGCCGGGACAGGGGCATGCGATGGAGCCGCTTCATGACCGGCGAGCTCGACTCCCTGAAGGCACGGCTGGAAGCACTCGAGCGGGAGAACCGGCGCATCTTCGACGAGGCCCAGCGTGAAGCCGACGCGGTGTTCGCGCAATACCAGCTGAGCCAGCTGCTGGCGTCCGGGACCGCCTCCCAGGAGCTGGCGAACGCGCTATGCGTCGAACTGGTGCGGCTGACCGGCGCGCAGAGGGGGTTGCTCTGGATGGCGGGCGCGGATGGGCGCGGCTTCAGGCTCGCGGCGCAATCTACGGGTCTGCTCGCTGGCCCCGACGCGTCAGCTGCCGAAGAACCGTTCGCGGCCGAGGACGATCACGCGATCCACGCATGGGCGTCCAGGGTGCCCGGGGCCTTCGCGTTGACGCTTTCGGACGATCGCCCAGCGGCGGTCGTATGCCTGGTGGCCCAGCCCGACCGCGCCCTCGAGGAGGAAGGACTGCGGGTGCTCCAGCTGGCGCGCCACGAGCTGGCCGTGGCGCTTCGGGGCGCCCTGCTGCGGGAGGCCCTCGACCGCGAGCGGCGCGAGCTGAGCGACATCGTCGAGGGCGCAACCGACGCCATTCTCCAGGTCGACACCAACCGCCGCGTAGTGCGCGTGAACGGCGCCGCCGAACGGCTCCTTGGGCGGGGAGCGGCCGAGCTCGCGGGTCTGCCTTGCAACGATGCGCTCGGCTGCGAGGCGGCAGGCGGTCACTCCGTCGAGCGCTGCCCGCTGGCCGAGGTGATGGCCTCTGGCCAATCCATCGCCTACCGCGAGACGGATGTCCGTGGCGCCGACGGTGCCCCCTTGCGTGTGGCCGGCGGCTACTCGCGCTCGTCGAGCCCACCAGACGGGCCGGCCCGCGCCACCGCCATCCTGCGTGACATCCGCCCTGCGAGGACGCTCGAGGAGTTGCGCGAGGGCTTCGTTGCCACGGTCAGCCACGAGCTCCGCACGCCGCTCGCCCTGATCAAGGGTTATGCCGACACGCTTCTGTACCTGCCGCTCTCGCCCGCCGAACGGCGTCGCTACATCGAGCGGATCGAGCAGACGACCGAGCGCCTGACGGCGCTCGTCACGCAGATCCTCGACATCACCCATCTCGATGCGGATCCGCTCGTCCTCGAGCGAGCGCCGGCCCGCTTCGAGTCGCTCGTGGCGCGCCTGCGCGGCGATCTCCTCATCGCGGGCACGGCTGATCGCCTGGTCGCCAACCTGCCGTCGAACCTGCCGCCCGTCAACGTCGATGCGGCACGGTCGGACAGATCCTGGACAACCTCGTCTCGAATGCGCTCAAGTACGCGCCCGATGGCTCGCCGGTCACGATCTCGGCCTTCGCGTCGGGAGAATGGCTCGACGTCACGGTTGACGACGAGGGCGTGGGCGTGCCCGAGAGCGACGCGGCGCTCATCTTCGAGCCATTCCACCGCGCGCGAAACGTCCGGGAGTCGAGGATCTCCGGCACCGGCCTGGGCCTCTACATCAGCCGCCGGCTGGTCGAGGCGCACGGCGGGCAGCTGCGCCTTGAGCCTCGCGACGCATCCAGGGGGACGCGCGCGTGGTTCACGCTGCCGCTCGCGACCGCCCCCACCGGCCGCCGCGAACCGGTGACACGCGTGCGAACCGCGTGAACGAGCTCGTCCTGATCGTCGAGGATGAGCCGGAGTTCTCCGCGCTGCTGGAGCTGTGGATCGGGCAAGCGGGATACCGCACGGTCCCTGCAGGCACCGGGCGCGAGGCGCTCCAGCGGTTCCACGAGCTGCGCCCGGACCTGGTAGTGCTGGACGTCAGTGTGCCTGTGCTCGACGGCTGGCAGGTGCTCGAGCGGATCCGGGAAGTCAGCCGCATTCCCGTGCTGATGGTCACGGCCCGCAGCGCCGAGGGCGACAAGGTGCGGGGCCTGCGGCTGGGAGCCGACGACTACATGACAAAGCCGATCGGCTTTCCGGAGCTCATCGCGCGCATCGAGGGTGCCCTGCGTCGAGCCCACCAGCCGCCGCCCTCACGCGCCCGGGAGCTGCGGCACCGCGCGCTGCTGATCGACCTCGACGACCACCGGGCGACCCTCGGCGGCGGGGAGCTGCGCTTGACTCCGACCGAGTTCCGTCTACTGGTCTTCCTCGTGGAGCGCTCCGGCCAGTTGGTCACGCACCGACAGGTCCTCACCGGCGTGTGGGGGGCGGGCTACGGCACGGACGTGCACCTGCTTCGCATGACGATCCGCAACCTTCGCGCCAAGCTCGAGGCAGTCGCCCCCGGCGAGGCTTACATCGCCACCGAGTACGGCCTCGGCTATCGACTCACAGGCCCAGCGAGGCCCATCCCCGAACCTGGCTGATTGGGCACATGGGCCGCGAGGGCCGCGCGGGTCGGCTGGGCCGCGTGGGTCGGCTGGGCCGCGCGGCGCGGCGCGTCTGGCGAGGCATGGGGACCGGGGCGGGCCCGCCGAGCGATTCCCGTCAGGCCGGGTCGCGCACGAGGCGAGCGCGGCGCGATCTCGCCGGGCACGTCTGGTCCATCTCAGCCGGCGGCGAGCACCTTGCGGAAGATGCCGAGGCCCTCCTGGATCTCGGCGGCATTGACGTCGAGCGGCGGGATCCAGCGCACGATGTTGTGTGCCGGGCCGCACGTCAGCAGCATCAGGCCCTCGTCGAGGCATCGGGCGATCGTGGCGTCCCCCATCGCCCCGTCGGGCTCCCGGGTCGCGCGGTCCTTGACGAACTCGACGGCGGTCATCAGGCCCGGGCCGCGCACGTCGCCGATCCGCGGATCACCTGCAGCCAGCTCACGCAGGCCGGCCAGCAGCTCAGCGCCGCGGGCAGCCGCGTTGGCGACCAAGCCTTCCTCGCGGATCACGTCCAGCACCGCGACACCGGCTGCACAGGCGACCGGATTGCCGCCGAACGTCGAGCCATGCGCGCCGCGTCCCCAGCGCTCCATCAGCTCGCGGCGCGAGACGATCGCCGCCAGCGGAAGGCCGTTGGCGATCGCCTTGGCCAGCGTGACCATGTCCGGCACGACCTCGGCGCCCTCGAAGGCCCACATGCGCCCGGTCCGGCCATAGCCGCACTGGACCTCGTCGCAGATCAGCAAGATCCCGTGTTCGTCGGCGATGCGCCGCAAGCCCTGGAGGAACGCCGCGGGTGCCGGAATGAAACCGCCCTCGCCCTGCACCGGTTCGATCAGGAATGCGGCGACCTCCTGCGGGGGAAGCTCGGTGGACAGCAGCCGGCGCACCTCCGCGAGGCACTCGTCTACCGCTCGCCCCTCGTCCCCGGCGAAGTCGCGGTAGACAGCGGGGAACGGCGCGATGTGGATGCCCGGCACGAAGGGTCCATGCCCGACGCGGTAGTTCAGGTTGGACGAGGTGGCGCTCAGTGAGGCGTAGGTGCGCCCGTGGAACGCGCCGCTGAACGCGATCACGTGGGTCCGTCCCGTGGTGCGTCGCGCGAGCTTGATGGCGCCCTCGATGGCCTCGGTGCCCGAGTTGCCGAAGAAGACCGAGTCGAGTGGAGCGGGCATGACGCCGGCGATCGCATCGGCAAGGGCGCTCACCGGCTCCATGTAGCCCAGGCCGCTGCACATGTGCCACAGGCGATCGAGCTGCGCGTGCGCGGCCGCCGCCACGCGCGGATGCCCGTGCCCGAGCACGGTGGTCGCGATCCCGCACGCGAAATCGAGGTGCGCCTTGCCGTCGGCGTCATAGACGCGGTGCCCTTCGCCGTGGTCCCAGGCACGCTGGAAGTAGCGCGCCATGACCGGCGAGAGATGGGCCTCGGACTGCGCGACGAGCTCCTCGGATTTGGCGGTGGTCGGGATCAACGTTTCGGTCATGGCTCCTGTTTCCGTTCGTACTTGCTGGAATCCATCGGCTAGAAGCGCCGGCCGCGCTGGCGCTCGAGCGTGAAGCGGGCGGTGTCGGCGATCGCCATGACGGCCATGGTTCCGGCCTGCACGGGATCGGTGACGACCAGATCCGCGGCGTCGGGCACCGACCCGACCATGTTCAGGCAGATCGTGGGAATGCCCGTGAGGCGCAGCTCCCGGACGGCGTTCGTGATATCGCCGCCCATGATCGAGCCCGCCAGCACCAGGATGTGGGCGCGTGGCAGGTCGGCCACCGCGCGGACGGCGGACGCAATCTCGGCCTCACCGACGAGCGCGATGGTATCGACGCTGATGCGCTCGCCGCGCAGGTTGTGGCGGTCCGCCTCGCTCACGGCTCCCAGGCTCACCTGGGCCACCTGCGCCCCACCGCCGATCACGATCACGCGCTTGCCGAAGATCTGGCCGAGGGTCGGCCTGGACTCGGCGATCGTGACGCCGGGAACGCCACTCGCGGCGTCCGCGGCGTCCTGCGCGTCGCAATCGCGGAACTCGATGTCGAAGACGCGCGTGACGTCGGGCTCGCCCCGCGTCGCCGGAAAGGAATTGACCGCGACCACCTCGGCGCCGCGCTGGCGAATGCGCACGAGGATCTCGACAAGGTCGGCATCCGCGGTCGCGCGCACGCTGATCGCGGACAGCACGTGGCCTTCCTCCGGAATCTGGAGGTCGGGAAGGTCGGAACGGGCCGCGTCGTCCATCGGCCGAGTATGCAGTACGTCGTATAGTCATGCGGCCATGACGGAGACCGTGACGCGCCCCGAATCCGCTTCCGCGCTCGCCCTCGGCGGGCGCGCCCGCATCCGCGTCGGCATCGTCGGCGCCACCGGATATGTCGGCGGCGAGTTGATCCGGCTGTTGGACCGGCATCCCTTCGTGCGCATCGTCGGACTGAGCGGCCGCGGCCGCGCGCAGGAAGCCGTCGGTTCGACCCACGCCCACCTCGGCCGCACTGGACACCGGGTGGACGCCGCGATCCCGGACGCGGATGCCGTCTTCCTGGCACTGCCCCACGGCGCGGCCGCGGCGCTGGTGCCGGACCTGATCGCCAGGGGCACGGCCATCATCGACCTCGGGCCCGACTTCCGGCTGCGCGATCCCGCGGACTACCCGCGCTGGTACGGGTTCGAGCACCCGGCCCCCGAACTCCTCGCCAAGGCCGTCTACGGCCTGCCGGAGCTGCACCGCGCGGAGCTCTTGGCGCTCGCCGACGCCGACACACAGATCGTCGGTTCACCGGGCTGCTTCCCGACGACGACGCTCCTCGCGCTTGCCCCGCTTGCCCGCGCGGGGCTCATCGACGACCTGGTGGTCGATGCCAAGTCGGGCGTCTCGGGTGCCGGTCGCGAGCCGAAGCCCGAGCTGACCTACTCGGAGGTCAACGAGAGCGTCCGGGCGTACGGCATCGGAGGGCATCGCCACGTCGCCGAGATCGAGCAGGAGCTCGGCCGTCTTTCGGAGCTCCCCGAGTCGAACCCGGGCGCGCGCAACGTCGACTTCCTGCCGCACCTCGTGCCCATGACGCGCGGCATCCTGTCGGCCTGCCACGTCCGCCCCACACGACCGGTCGCCCAGGCTGAGCTGACGGCGCTCTACCGCGAGGCGTACCTGGACGAGCCCTTCGTCGAGGTCTCCGACCTGCCGGTGGCCACTGGCCAGGTGCTCGGCAGCAACTTCGCGCGGGTGCACGTCACGCTGGACGAGCGCAACGGCCGGGTGCTCGCGATCGGTGTCACGGACAACCTTGTCAAGGGAGCCGCCGGACAGGGCGTGCAGGCGTTCAACCTCGTGTTCGGTTTGCCCGAGACGGCCGGCCTCGAGCAGCTTCCACTGGCGCCCTGACCGCTGATTTGCAAGGGACCCGAGCGATGACGGTCGACCCCGCGGTCGCGCCCACGCCTGCGCTCGGGCCGTTGCCCGACGCGCTCCCGCCGGCCGAGGTACGCGCGCGCCTGCCGCGCGGCTTCCGCGTCGGCGCAGCAACGGCCGGGATCAAGGCCTCGGGCAAGCCCGACCTCGCGATCGTCGTCATGGAGCGTGGCCCGGCTTCCGTGGCCGCGACCTTCACGACCAACCAGGTGCCGGCCGCTCCGGTCGTGCTCAGCCGCCGGCATCTCGCCGCGACGTCCCCGGACGGCACCAGCGCCTATGGTCGCGTCGACGCAATCATCGCCACCAGCGGCTCGGCGAACGCGGCGACCGGCGCGCCGGGACAGGCCGACCAGCGGCAGCTGGCCAGGGTTCTGGCGACCGCGACGTCGACCATCCCCGAGCGAACGCTCGCGCTTTCGACGGGCATGATCGGCACGCGGCTGCCGGTGGACCTGATCGCGCCGGAGATCACGCGGCTGGTGACCTCGGGGCTCTCCTCCGAGGACGCCGCGCTCGCGGCCGTCGCGGAAGCGATGCGCACCACCGATTCGCGGCCCAAGCTGGCCACCGTCGCGATCGAGCTGCCGGGCCGCAGGGGCAGCCGCGAGCCGGTGCTCGTCAGCGGCGTCGCCAAGGGCGTGGGCATGATCCACCCGCGCATGGCCACGATGCTCGCGCTCGTGCTCACCGATGCGACCGTGGAGCCAGCAGCGCTGTCGTCGATGCTTCGCCCCGCCATGGCACGCACCTGGAACCAGCTCAGCGTGGACGGCGACACCAGCACCAACGACACGGTCCTGCTCGTCGCGTCCGGAGCGTCTGGCGCGCTGCCGATCGCGGAGGGCTCGCCCGAGGCCGCCACGCTCGGCGCCGCTGTGGAGTCCGTGGCACGCTCGCTCGCCCGCCAGCAGGCAGCCGACGGCGAGGGCGCGACGACGCTCATCACCTGCCAGGTCAGCGGCGCCCGAGACGATGCCGACGCACGCGCGGTCGCGAGGTCCGTGGTGAGCAGCAGTCTCGTCAAGGCAGCAGTCCACGGCCACGACCCCAACTGGGGCCGTGTGGCGGGAGCCGCGGGAAATGCCCACCTCGCCGATGCCACCTCCCTCGAGGCCGCCGGCCTGCCACGCCAGGAAGCCGAGCAAAGGGGCGGCGGGATCGTGAGGCTCGACCCCGCGGCGCTGCGCATCGGGATCTGCGGCGCCGACGTCTTCGCCGGTGTGCCGCTCGCCTTCGACCGGGGGGCGGTCTCGGCTGCCATGCAGGCGCACGAAGTGCTCATCCGGGTCGACCTCGGGGCAGGCACCGGGTCCGGCGAGGCCTTCGGCTGCGACCTGACCGAGGCGTACGTCATCGAGAACTCGGAGTACTCCACGTGACGCTCGCAACCGAGGCGCCGCCGGCCCGCGAGTTGCTCGTCGTCAAGCTCGGCGGCACGACCCTCGCCGAGCAGCGCTCGGTGCTGGAGGAGGCCGCGACCGTCGCCGCGACGCGCGACGCGGTGCTGGTGCATGGCGGTGGCAAGCGGCTCTCCGAATGGCTCGAGCGGCTGGGCGTTGAGAGCCACTTCGCCGACGGGCTTCGCATCACCAACGATGCGACATTGGAGGTCGCCCTGGCGGTCCTGCGCGGCGTGGTCAACGGCGAGCTGGTGGCGGCGCTCCAGAGCACGGGCGTGGACGCGGTCGGCATCTCTGGGATCGACGGTGGGCTGCTCATCGCGGAGCGCGTGCCCGATCTCGGCCGCGTGGCCACCGTCACCGGCGTCCGGCCAGCCGTGCTCTATGCGCTGTGGGCCGCCGGCAAGGTTCCGGTGGTGGCGCCGCTCGCCATGGACCAGGCGGGAGTCATCTGCAACGTCAACGCCGACGACCTCGCAGCGGGACTGGCGGGCGGGCTGCACGCGCGCCTGGTGCTGCTCACCGACACGGACGGCGTGCGCGATGCGAAGGGCAACCGCGTCCCGGTCCTCGATGAGGCAGCGGCGGAAAAGCTCATCGAGAAGGGCGTCATCTCCGGCGGCATGCTGCCGAAGGTGCGGTCGAGCCTCCGCGCGCTGAGCTGGTCAGGCGCCGAGGCCGTGATCGTGGACGGCGGTGCCCACGCGGCGCTCAGCCGCGCGCTGGACGACCCGAGCTTCGGGACCCGATTGCGAGGGGAAGCTGCACCGGCTCCGGAGAGCCGAGGGAAACGCGCCGAGGCCGGATGAGCCGCAACAGGACCGCCATCTGGACCCACATGCGGTTCTCCGCCTGGTCGAGGACAACGCTCCGCGGTCCATCGAGCACCTCGGAGGCGATCTCCTCTCCGCGATGGGCGGGCAGGCAGTGCATCACGATCGCGTCGGGGGCATGGCTCAGCAGCTCCGTATTGACGGCGTATGGCGCAAAGGCAATCCGGCGGACGTCCGCCTCGTCCTCTTGGCCCATGCTTGTCCAGACGTCCGTATAGACCGCGTCGGCGCCCGCGACGCCAGCCACAGGATCGTGGCCGAGCTCGATCGTCGCGCCGCTGTCGTGCCCCAGCGAGATCGCGCGATCCACGATCGACGCGTCCGGCTCGTACTCCGGCGGGGTCACCACCCGGACATTGAGCCCGAGCGAGGCTGCCACCAGCATCAGCGATGCTGCCACGTTGTTGCCGTCGCCCACGAAGACAAGCTGGCGGCCGGCGAAATCGCCGAGCTCCTCGCGGAGCGTCATCGCGTCCGCCAGCGCCTGGCAGGGATGCTCGACGTCGCTCAGCGCGTTTATCACGGGGATCGACGCGACCGAGACCATCTCCTCGAGCACATCGTGGTCGTTGACGCGGGCCACGATGGCGTCGACGTACCGCTCCAGCGTGAGGACCGCGTCCTTGACCGCCTCGCGCGTGCCGAGTCCGATCTCGTTCGCGTTGAGGACGACCGGCGTGCCGCCCAGCCGCGCCACGCCCACCTCGAAGCTGACCCGCGTACGCAGGCTCGGCTTCTGGAAGATCAACGCGACCGAGCGGCCCGCCAGGGGAGCGCTGCCGGCCGAGGGAGAGCGGCCGCTTTTCAGCGCAACGGCAGAGTCGAGAACCTCCGCGATGGCCTCGGGGTCGAGGTCATCTATCGAGAGCAGGCGGCCCGAAGAGCGGGCGAACGGGATCGTCATGGGCGAAGGATGACAGGTCTTGCATGTCTATGCAATACTGATGCCTGCGACGCATGTTAATGCAGGACCGCGAGCCGCCACTGCGCCGTCTCTCGCCTCCTCGGGGCGCTCGAACTGGGTCGGGCGCCCTACCCTCCCGATCTGCGCAGCAGAGGGCAAGCGAGCGAGGGTAGGATGCGGCCGGCATCCGGACGGACCCGCGTGCCGGGCACCAGTCCACTGGAGGGTTCCGTTGAAGAAGGTCGTCCTCGCCTATTCGGGCGGGCTGGATACCTCCGTGGCCGTCGCCTGGCTGCGCGAGCAGTTCGGCGTCGAGGTCGTGACGCTCACCGTTGACGTCGGTGGCGGCTCGCTTCGCGAGGGTGTGGCGGGCCGCGCCGTGAGCGCCGGTGCCTCGCGCGCGTACGTGGTCGACGCGCGTGATCGCTTCGTGCGCCAGTTCGTCTGGCCGAGCCTCCAGGCCAACGCCCGGTACCAGGGCGTCTACCCGCTCGCGACCGCGCTGGCCCGGCCGCTCATCGCGCAGCTGCTGGTCGAGGTCGCCAATCGCGAGCGAGCCGACGCTGTCGCCCACGGCTGCACCGGCAAGGGCAACGACCAGGTGCGCTTCGACGTCGCCGTGCACGCGCTCGATCCACGCCTGGAGGTCGTCGCGCCGATGCGCGTGGGCATGGGCCTCTCGCGGGACGAGGAGATCAACTACGCCCAGGAGCGCGGCATCGAGATCCCCGTCACCAGGGCCTCGCCGTACTCCGTCGACGTCAACCTGTGGGGACGCTCCATCGAGACCGGCGTGCTCGAGGACCCCTGGGCGACGCCGCCCGCCGACGTCTACCAGTGGACCGTCGCGCCCCAGGATGCGCCGGGCATTCCCGCGGAGGTCGTGATCGGCTTCGAGGGCGGCGTGCCGGTCTCGCTCGATGGACAGGCGGTCGCGTCCGTTGAGCTCGTCGAGCGGCTGAACGCGCTCGGCGGCAGGCACGGTGTCGGCCGGATCGATCACGTCGAGGACCGCCTCGTCGGCATCAAGAGCCGCGAGATCTACGAGGCTCCGGCGGCGGTCATCCTGCACACCGCACACGCCGCGTTGGAGAGCCTGACGCTCAGCAAGGAGCAGCTGCGCTTCAACCGCTTCATCAGCGACGAGCTCTCGCAGTCCACGTACGACGGCCTGTGGTTCAGCGCGCTGCACCGCGACCTGCGCGAATACGTGCACTCGTCGCAGGGCGTGGTCAACGGCCAGGTCCGCATGCGCTTCAACCACGGCTCGGCCTTCGTGGTCGGCCGCCGCAGCGACGATTCCCTCTACGACCGGGCGCTGGCCACCTACGACGCGGACGACGCCTTCGACCACGAGGCCGCGGTCGGCTTCATCCGGATCTTCGGACTACCGCTCAAGACCGAGGCCGCGCGGCACGGTTCCGCCTGGAGCTGGACGAAGCCGCTTCTCGCCGATCTGCCCATGGAGGTCAGCGACGCGCCGGAACCGGTGAAGGCCACCTGACTGGCCTCATCGGAGGGCGACCGTGAAGGCATGGGGCGGCCGATTCGCCGGTGAGACCGATCCGCTCGCGGCCGATTTCGGTCGCTCGATCGAGACGGACCACGAGCTCGCGCTCGAGGACCTGGCGGGCACCATCGCGCACGTCCGCGCGCTGTGGCGCGCGCGGCTCCTGACGCCGTCCGAAGCGGCGACGCTGATCGACGGCCTGCGGGCACTCGAGGGAGAGGTTCGCGAGGGAACGGTGGGCTGGGACCCCGACCTCGAGGACATCCATCTCAACCTCGAGATGGCGCTCGTCGCCCGCGTCGGGCCGATCGCCCGGAAGGTCCACACCGGGCGCTCGCGCAACGACCAGGTGACCACGGATCTGCGCCTCTGGCTGCGCCGGCGCGTCGCCACCCTGGACGAGGCGATCGTCGAGATGGAGCGCGCGCTGGTGGGGCTCGGGCGGCGCGAGATCGAGACGGTGATGCCGGCGCACACCCATGTCCAGCCCGCGCAGCCGGTCCTCTTCGCGCACCACATGCTCGCCTATGTCGAGATGCTGGAGCGCGACCGCGGGCGCTTCGCCGACGCGATGCGCCGCGCCAACGTCTCGCCCCTCGGCTCGGGCGCGATCGCCGGCACCGGCTACCCGATCGATCGCGCGGGCGTCGCCGACGAGCTCGGCTTCAAGGGCATCACCCGGAACTCGATCGACGCCGTCGGCGACCGCGATTTCGTGGTGGAGGCGCTCGGCGCGGCCGCCCTGGCGATGCTCCATCTCTCGCGCCTCGCCGAGGAGATCGTGTGGTGGTCGCACCCGCGTTTCGGATGGGTGCGCGTTTCGGACGCCTTCTCGACCGGCTCCTCGATGATGCCCAACAAGCGCAACCCGGATCCCGCCGAGCTGGTGCGCGGCCGTGCCGCCCGGGTGATCGGGCACCTCACCGGGACCCTGGCACTCCTCAAGGGACTGCCCGCGGGCTACCAGCGCGATCTCCAGGAGGACAAGCCGCCCCTCTTCGAGTCGCTGGCCGTGCTGGAGGCCTCGCTCGGCGTCATGGCCCCGCTGGTCGCCTCGCTGAGCGTGGATCGCGACCGCATGCGGGAGGCGGCGAACGAAGGCCACATCACTGCCACCGCGATCGCCGATGCCATCGTCGAGGAAGGCGTCGCGTTCCGCGACGCGCACCACGTGGTGGGGCGCCTGGTTGCCGCGGCAGAGCTGCGCGGCGTGCCGCTCGACGAGCTCACGGACGCGGCGGTATCGGCTTCGCTGGCTGCTTCCGACGACGAGGCGGCACGCGCCCTGGCCGAGGATCCGGGGATCGGGGCCCGCGTGCGGACCGCGGCCGCCCTTGACGGCGCCATGGCACGCTGCGACGTGGTCGGCGGCACGGCCCCCGGTCGGGTCCGCGCCGAGCTCGACGCCGCATCGATCCGCCTCGGCCTCACCGCGGCGACAGGCGCGCCGTAGGGCTTGCGGCCAGGGAGTTCTCGGACCCGTGTCGCCGGGTCCGGGGAAGCGGCGCGTTCGACATCTCCCCGACGGCGGCCCATTTCGACGTTTCGGGACGACGACCTGGACGGGAGGGCCCGCCTTCCTCCAGACCAGCGACTCGTTCTAGACGTAGAAGACGGATTGCCCACCGCGCGGGCAGTCAGGCGGGGATGGCCTGACGGGCCAGCTGCTCCCCGGGGTCGAGAGGCGGACGCGCGAGATGGGCACGGCCACCGAGGACGACCACTTCGGCGGGACCGGGATGCGAGAGGAAGTACGGCATCGACTCGGTGAAGCCGTAAGCGCCCGCGTCCAGGATGGCCAGCAGGTCCCCGCTGCGCGGCTCGGGCAACCGAACGCCCGTCGCCAGCACGTCGAGGCCGGTGCACAGCGGTCCCACGACGTCGACCGTCACCTCGCAGGCTTCCACGGCGCCAGCTTCGACAGCACGGCCGCCGACTGCTACGACCCGCTGCTCCTGTCCCATCAGGGCCGGCCGCGCGAGGTGATGCATGCCGCCATCCACGACCGCGATCTTCCGGCCGTGCCGTGCCTTGGTGCGGGTGACCCGCATCAGGAATGCGCCAGTGGGCCCTGCCAGGAACCGGCCGGGCTCGAGCAGGAGGCGCGCCCCGGAGAGCGGTTCGCGCAACGGCCAGGTCGCAAGCTCTTGAGCGAGGCCACTCCCGAACCCGGCGAGGTCAAGCTCGTGCTCGCCGTCGCCGTACGGAATGCCGAGTCCCCCGCCGCCATCCAGCAGTTCGACCGCGAGGCCATGCCGACTGGCGGACTCCTCGGAACGCGCCGCCAGCCGGCGGATGCCATCGATGAGGCCCGCGGGATCAAGCATGTTCGAGGCGCCGAAGGCGTGCAGTCCGAGCAGCCGGAACGGAGCGCCGTGATCGCCGATCGCGCCGGCGCGGTGAAGCCGGTCTATCGCCTCATCGACCTCGTCGGGCGTCAACCCGAACTTGGCCGAGCCTGGGCCGCCGATGATCGGCCGATCCTCGCTCGAGCCGTCGATCGCCAGGCGCAGCAGGAGGCCCTGGCCCGGGCGAGCCAGGTCGGCCAGGTCGATCACGACGTCGAGCTCGTCGAGCGATTCGATCGTGAGCGCGCGGATGCCGAGCCGCAGCGCACGGCCCAGCTCTGCGTCGGTCTTGCCGGGCCCCGTGAAGACGATGCGGTCGGCCGGGATGCCGGCAACGATCGCAGCCTCGAGCTCCCCGCCTGACGCGACGTCGGCACCGACCCCGAGCCGCCCGAGGTGCGCGAGCACGGCCAGCGACGGGTTGGCCTTGACGGCGAAGGCAAGGTCGACGCTTGGCGGGAGTGAGGCGCGCAGCAGCTCGACGCGGGCCGTCAGGGCGTCGAGGTCGTAGACAAAGAGCGGCGACCCGTACGCCGCGACCAGAGCCCCGGGATCGAGCCCCGCCACGCCCGGACCGACCTCGATGCGGGGATGCGATGCAGACTCCGCCAGGGCGGTTTCGGAACGGACGCGCTCAAGGATCGCGCTCATCGGAGTGCCGCCTCCAGGGCGGCGCGCGCGTCGGTCGTGAGATCGCGCCGCTTGACGATCACGGGCACGGACAGGCCGATCCCGTGGCTCGTCGCGTATCCACCGCTCGCCGGACGCGAGCCCGGGACGACGACGGCTCCGGCGGGCACGACCAGGGGCTCGTCGGGGGTGCCGCGCAGCTCGAGCTCTTCGGTCAGGTCGATCAGCCGGCCCTGCCCGGTGAGGATCACACCGGCGCCGAGAACCGCGCCGCGGCCCACCACCACGCCCTCGTAGAGGCCGCAGCCGCCCCCGACGAACGCGTCATCCTCGACGATGACGGGGCGCGCCGAGGCAGGCTCGAGGACACCGCCAACCTGGGCGGCCGCGGCCAGGTGTACCCGCTCGCCGATCTGCGCACACGAACCGACCAGCGCGTGCGAGTCGACCATCGAGCCGCGTCCCACCCACGCCCCGACGTTCAGGTACGAAGGCGGCATGACGACGACGCCCGGCTCCAGGTGGACACCCGATCTGGCGGTCGATCCGCCCGGCACGATCCGCCACGGCGCGCCTGCGGCTTCGGCCGCGCGAGCGGCTGGGCCGTCCAGCACGTCCAGCAGGCCGAAGGCGGCCCGGTCACGCGCCGCGAGGATCGATCCGTCCCGCCACTCGCGGAGGCCGGGCAGCCGGAACCCCAGCAGGATTCCGGCCTTGACCCAGGGGTTGACACGCCAGCCGCCCGGAGCCCCGGGATCCGCCTCGGCGGCTCGCACCGTGCCGGCCTCGAGTGCGGAGATGAGCTCGGCTACGGCTACTCTCGCCTCGTCCAGCAAATTGGCGTCGGGTTGGGTGCTGCCGGCCGCGGGCCAGCGCTCGAGGACCCCGGCCAACCGCAGCCAGAGCGGATCGCAGGTTGCCGCCACGGGAGGCTCGGTGGCAATGGCGCTCATCACGCCACCGCCTCGGTCACCTGGAGCAGGCCGGCCTCGCCGAGGACGCGGAGCAGGCGTGCCCGGCCCTCGTCGGCGAGCGGCAGGAGCGGCGGCCGGACCATGTCCGAGGCGAGCCCCATGGCCGCGAGCGCCGCTTTCACGGGAACGGGATTCGGGGAGATGAAGTTGACGCGGAAGAGATCGAGATAGCGGTCGTGGATGCGCCGCGCCTCCTCCCAGTCGCCGACCTGCGCGGCCGAGCAGAGCGCGGCCATCTGCGAGGGGATCTCGTTGGACGCCACCGAGACGACGCCATCGCCGCCGTGCGCCAGTACCGTGAGCGTCCAGGAATCGTCGCCGGCCAGCACGCTGTAGCCGTCGGGTCGCTCGCGCAGGATCGTGGCGATCTGGTCGAGGTTCGCCGATGCCTCCTTGACGCCCACAATTCGCGGATGCTCGGCCAGGCAGAGCAGTGTGGCGGCCTCGACGTTCGTGCCGGTCCGCGATGGGACGTTGTAGACCACGATCGGAAGTGCCCCGTCGTCGGCGATCGCCCGGTAGTGCGCCTCGAGCATCCGCTGGTCGGGACGGTTGTAGTAGGGCGTCACCACGAGTGCCGCGTCGGCACCGATGACGGCGGCCCGGCGGGTCGCCTCGATCGTGGCCGCGGTGTCGTTCGTGCCGGTGCCGGCAAGGACGGTGATCCTCCGGCCGGCGCGGCGGGCGCGGACCGCCTCCACCGCGATCGAGACGAGCAGCTCGCGCTCGCTCGTGGTCAGCGTCGGCGATTCGCCGGTGGTGCCGCACGGGACGAGGCCGTCGATGCCGGCCAGCAGCTGCCACGCGACGAGGGAGCGAAACGCCTCCGCGTCGAGCGAGCCGTCGGGGTGGAAGGGAGTGACGAGCGCGGTGAAGGCACCGCGGAGGATCGGGGTCGTGGATCGAGTCATCGGAGTGTCTCCTTCGGCGTTGGTTGGCGGTCGCTCAGGCGACCGCGCGGGCGGGTGAATCGATCGATTCGGGCTGGCCTGCGACGAGCTCGCGGACGAGGGCGTCGAACGCGATCAGGCCGGGCGGGCGGTTCGGGTGGGCAAGGAGGTGGTCGCAGGCCAGCAGCGCACCGGCCACGTACGCGGAGCGGTCACGCGCCGTGATCCGCAGCTCGAACGATTCGCCGGACGCGTCGAAGCCCACGACGTGCATCCCGGGTGAGGCTCCCGCGCGAAGCGCCACCACCTCGAGCGTGTCGAGGGCAGGCGCACCCGGCCCGTCGGCCAGGAGCGCCCGGCGCTTCGAGGGGAGATGGGGAATGAGCCGTCCGGCGATGGACAGGGCGGTGCCGGACGGCCGGTCGGCCTTGCCGCGGCGGTGCCACTCGAAGACGTAGGGGTCGTAGTCGGCGAAGTGTCCGAAGAGCCTCGCGGCCTCGACCGCCAGCTCCGCGAACAGCACCGCTCCCAGGCTGTAGGTCGGCGCGACGACGGCAGACGCGCCTGACTCGATCAACCGCCGCTCCAGCTGCACGACGGCACCCGGCCCGGCCGTCCAGCCGGTTGTCCCGACGACGATCGCGCGGCAGCCGCTCGCCAACGCGTACTCGATGTTCGGAATGAACGACGAGGCGTGGCTGAACTCGAACGCCACGTCGACCGGCTCGAGGTTCCCGGCGTCCGGGCGCTCCGCTCGGTCAGGCCCTGGGCGGCCGAGCATGGCCACGACCACGTCGCCCCGCTCCTCCACCGCCATGCGAATGGCGCGGCCCATGTTCCCTGGCCCAGGATCAGTGCTCGCATCGTTGTCCCTCGATTCGTGGAGGGACCTGGTGGGCGGCGGCTCCGATGCGCCGGACATGAAAAAGCCGCAGTCACCGTCGTTTCGGTGCTGCGGCCCTCGGAGCCTGCCCGGCAGGCCCCGTGTCGCTCGTTTCCGCGCGAAGGCCTACAGGGCCCGTGCCTCCCGGCAGGGCCGCCGGCGCTTCGGCTTGGAAACGAACGGGTTGTGCATTGCCGCGGCAGTGTGCCACGGCTCGTCGGGATCCGACGGTTTCAATTCGGTCGCAGGCTGCCTTCGCCGCTCCTTGCGAGCCGCTCCCCGAATGGCTATGGTCACGATGCGCGGCGGGACCCGCGCCCCACTCACGAGGAGGCGACAGGATGCGCAGGGTCCGCCCGTATTCGGTGATGCCTTCAAGGAGCAGGCCGCTCCGTAGCGACACGCATGGGAGGAAGGGTATGTTCGTTCGTCGCCTGCTTTCAGGCCGGGGCGTGGTCGTGGTCCTCGCGCTTGCCGGGACCATGATCTTCACGCTGTCGGGCAGCGTGCTGGGTGCCGTCCCGGCGGAACAGAGGAGCGGCACCATCGGCGTCTTCGACGTTCGCGATTCGTCCAGCCTGCCGGCGCCGTACTGCGTCTACCCCTTCGGGGATCCCGGCGTGAAGAGTCCGCTGGCCTACTTCCACGTCCGTCCGCCGCTCGTCCGCGCCCACGATAACGGCGACGCCAACCATCACGAGAGCCAGACCGTCGGATACCAGCTGATCATCCAGCGGGCGACGCATCCCGGCACCGGACCCTGGACAACGGTCGTCACCGGCCAGGTGTTCAAGAAGACCGCGTTCGAGGACCAGTCGGCGAAGTTCCACCCGCGGGACATCACCTATCACGCCGGCAGCGGCCACACGTTTGCACGCCTGATCGTGCGGCTGACGTGGTACAGCGGCGGCACGGTGGTCGGGTCGGTCAAGCACTGGTACGCCGCGTACTCGAAGTACGTCAGCTCCGGGATCAATCCCGACTGGTCCTCGCCACAGGGCACGACCGCCTTCGGCAAGTGCCCCAGCCACACGGTGCTGTAGGCGGCGCTACGCCGCCACCTCGCCCCCGCGCTGTCCCCACCACGCCTCGAACGCGTCGAACGTCGGCGCGATCGGCTCCGGAAGCTCGTCGCCGTCGACGATCACGTCGAGGGTCTTGAGTCCGTTGCCGGTGATGACCAGGACCACCTCGTCGTCACTGCGGACGGTGCCGTTCGCGATGGCCCGGCGCAGAGCCGCAAGCGTCACGCCGCCGGCGGTCTCGGTCAGGATGCCCTCCGTCTCAGCCAGCAGCCGGATCGATTCGACGGTCGAGGTGTCGTCGACGGCGTAGATTCCGCCGCCCGTTTCGCGGGCGAGACGCAGCGCGAAGATGCCGTCGGCCGGGTTGCCGATCGCCAGCGAGCGCACGATTGTGTCCGGTCGCTCGACCGGCCGCCAGACGTCCGCTCCCTCGGCAAACGCGTTCGCGATCGGCGCACAGCCTGCTGCCTGGCCGCCCACGAAGCGGACCGCTCCCGGCTCGACGAGGCCGACCTTGCCGAGCTCGCCGAAACCCTTGGCGAGCTTCGTGTAGAGCGAGCCTGACGCGAGCGGCGCCACGACCACGTCTGGTGTGCGCCAGCCGAGCTGCTGCGCGATCTCGTAGGCCAGCGTCTTCGATCCTTCGGAGTAGTAGGGCCGCAGGTTCACATTCACCACGGCCCAGCCCTCGAGCTCGTCGGTGAGCTCCAGGCAGAGGCGATTGACGTCATCGTACGGGCCGTTCACCCGGACAACAGTCGCGCCGAGCGCCCGGGCCTGGGCAACCTTCGCGGGCTCCAGGTCGGCAGGGACGAAGACGACCGATCGCAGGCCGAGCGCCGAAGCTGCCGCGGCCACCGATGCCGACAGGTTCCCGGTCGAGGCACATGCGAGGGTGGTGAACCCGAACTCCACGGCGCGAGCGGCGGCCACGCCGACCACACGATCCTTGAAGGAAAGCGTTGGGTTCCGCGAGTCGTCCTTGACCCACAGCTGCTCGAGTCCCAGCCGCGCGGCCAGTCGGGGTGCTGGCGTCAGGGGACTGATCCCGACGCGCAGGCCTGCGGTCGGGATGGTGTCGACGGGGAGGAGCTCGGCGTAGCGCCAGATCGTGGCGGGGCGAGCGTCAAGCAGCTCATGGGACAGTCGCGAGGCTGTGGTGGCAAGATCGTAGGTCGCCTCGAGCGGGCCGAAGCACCTGGTACAGACGAAGTAGGGACCGGACGGCGACGGCGTGCCGCAGGCGCGGCAACGGAGGCCCGAGAAACCCGGCACAAAGGCCGGCTCCGCGTCGGCGGTGCGTGGCGCTGGCGGTGAGGTGCCTTCAGAGACGTACGGATCGGGTCGGGCGGCGGTGGTCTGCGACATGATTCGGTGCTCCTTCTACGAGAATCACAAAGGCCGCGATCCGTTCGATCGCGGCCCCGGGGATCCGAGCCTGTGGCTGCGGCGTTTCTGACAAGCGCGCCGCTACCTCAGGCCCCGTCCGATCCCGGTCGGGGCCGTGGGCATCGCCATGTGAATGGCCAACGGCTTCATGCGCGGCAGTGTACGGGCTCGTGGATGGTTATGCAACGTTGAAGTTCCGCCACGGCGGCGCCTCGAGCCTGGGAAGGCGCCGCCGTGGCGAAGAACCGGGAGGGTGTATTCAGGCGGTCGCGATCCCCAGCCCGTAGGGCGCGGGGACGGTGTCGTCGGGGATGTAGCCGGCGAGGCCCATCTCGGGCAGGTCGAGGCCACCGATCTCGACCTCGGGCGAGACCCGCATCGGCACGAACCGGTTCAGGACCTTGAAGAACACGTAGCTGGCACCGAAGGCCCATGCGAAGCACACGGCTGCACTGATCACCTGGGCCACGAATTGACCGGTCCCCGCGGCATCGCCGGAGAGCAGGCCCTTGACGGAGTAGCCGGCGTAGTTCGAGGTGCCGTCGGCGAAGATGCCGACTGCGATGACACCCCACAGACCGTTGACGCCGTGGACCGCGATGGCCCCCACCGGGTCATCGACCTTCAGGCGCTGGTCGATGAACGCCACGGCGACGCAGACCAGGACGCCCGCGATGATGCCGATGATGGACGCCGCGAGTGGCCCGACATAGCCGGAGGGCGCGGTGATGGCGACCAGGCCGGCGAGCATCCCGTTCACCATCATGCCGGGATTGGGCTTGCCCTCGGTCTTCCACGTATAGAGCATCGCCGAGCAGGCCGCGAAGCCTGACGAGAGCAGGGTCACCACGGCCACGATTCCGATGCGCAGGTTGCCATTGCCCGACGCTCCGAAGGTCGAGCCCGGATTGAAGCCGAACCAGCCGAAAGCCAGGATGAACGTGCCGAGAATGGCCAGGATCTGGTTGTGACCGAGGATGGCGTTGACCTTGCCGTCCTTCGCGTACTTGCCGATGCGAGGCCCGAGGACCATCGCTCCTGCCAGCGCGCACCAGCCGCCGACAGAGTGGACGACGCCGGAACCCGCGAAGTCAGCGTACCCCACTCCGAGCCCGACCTGGCCGAGCTGGGCGAGGAAGCCGCCGCCCCATGTCCAGGCCTCGTAGAAGGGGTACAGGATCATCGAGATGAACAGCCCATAGATGACGAACGGCTTGAACCGGAAGCGCTCAGCCATGGAGCCAGTCGGAATGGTGGCCGCCGTGTCCATGAACACGAGCTGGAACAGGAAGAAGGCGATCACGCTGACGTCGTAGGCGGCACCCGAGAGGGCGAAGCCGGTGGTGCCCAGCAAGCCCCAGGTGTGCCCGCCGATGTCGAGCGTGATGCCCGAGCCGAGCGGGTGGACGGCACCGAGATTGCCGCCACCAACTCCCGGCAGACCGCCGAACGCGAAGGCGAAGCCCACCAGGAAGTAGCCCACGATGCCGATGGCATAGATCATGAAATTCATGCTCATCGTGTGCATCGCGTTCTTGGCGCGGGTGAACCCCGTCTCGACCAGCGCGAAGCCCGCCTGCATGAACATGACCAGGAAGCCGGTCACCAGCAGCCAGACCATGTTCACGCCGATGCGGTTCTGGTCCACCAGGTCGGCCAGCTTGAGGGCATACGGTTCGGAGGTGGCAGCCGCGGTGGCGTCGTCCGCCGTGATGCTGCCGGGCGCCAGTCCGACCAGGTTGGCGCCGCTGCTCGTGGAAAGTCCGGCCGGGTCGCCGGGTGCGACGGCGGAAGAGCTGCACGCTGCCAACAGCCAGAACGCTGCCACGATCAGGAGCAGCAGCGTCACCGATCGAGGCACGTGAGCGCGCTTGGCGAGGACGGCACTCCCCGCGCCGGACACACGATTCGACATACCAGAAACCCTCCTGTTCCTTGATGGTTGCTCCATGCCCTGGAGCGACGCCACGGCGGCGACGCCCTGACTCCTCAGCCGGCGACGGGACGCCGGAGCAGGGCCCGCCAGCGATTGCCCATCGCGCGCCGGGACGATCGCCACACGCCGGGCAACCCAGGGAGAACGGCGTGGTGGCTGATCGCGCTGCGCTGTCGCTTGCGGACCAGTGCCAGCGAGTAAGCCGCGGCTACCTCGTCGGCTGAGCCGGGCCGGGCTGCCCGGACTGCCGCGAGGAACTGATCCGCTGCGGTGTCCAGTAGTCCCATCCGGAGGCTCAGCTCCCCACCCTTTTGATTCGCGGCAAAGCCGGCCGGGTCGAGCGACATCGCAAGCCCTGCCTCCACCTGCGCATCGAGCGGGCGACCCAGGGCCAGCAGCGCTGCCGAGCGGTAGGCGTGAATGTCGGCGTTGTCGGGATCGGCGGAGAGCGCCGTATCCAGGGTCTCCAGCGCCTCCGGGAAGTGCTCGCGCCTCAGGAGGAGCAGAGCGTCGCCGAGGTGCGAGGGGCTCGTGACGCGTGGCATGGCGCTCAGTCCAGCTCGACCGACTGAATCAGTGGCCCCATCGAGCCGGCAAGCGCGTGGCTCGACACCACGGTCCCTTCGATGACACCCGATAGGCTCGGCCGGCGAACCCAGATCGCCATCAGGATCGGCGTCAACATGGTGGTGCCAAGGGCCATCAGGACCGAGGCGGCGTACAGGCCGTTGTCGATGATGCCCGAGCTGAGCCCGAGCGTGGCGGCGACCATCGCCACTTCGCCGCGAGCGACCATGCCCATGCCGACGCCGAGCGAGCCGTGCGGCCCCAGGCCTCCGGCGAGCGCGCCAAGCGAGCAGCCGACCACCTTGCCGATCACCGCGACAAGGAAGAGCGCGGCCGTGACGCCCAGCAACGCGGGTGCGGCTCGGACGTCCACCGAGAGCCCGATGCCGACCAGGAAGACGGGGATGAAGAGCGCCTCACCAGCGTGGACCAGCTGTTCGCGGATCCGCTCCGCAACGTGGCTACCGTTCACGGCCAGTCCCACGAAGTAGGCCCCGGTGATCGCCGCGAGTCCGCCGATCGACTGGAAGATCCAGCCCGCCACGATGACGAGCCCCAGCAGCCCCGCGATGCCGCCGCCGCGGGCCTGGAAACCGCCGATCAGTCGCGACAATTGGTGACGGAACACCCGCAGGAACATGAATGCGCCGATCAGGTCATCGCGCCCAGTTGCGCCAGCGGCGAGCTGCCTGACCTCGTTGCGGCCGCGATGACGAGCGCCAGGACTGCCAGGGCCAGCACGTCGTCGATCACTGCGGCACCGAGGATGGTCGTTCCGGCCCGGGAGCGCCCGAGGCCGAGCTCGCGGAGGGCGGCCGCGCTGATGCCGACGCTCGTTGCCGTGAGGATGGCGCCCGCGAAGAGCGCGGCTGCATCCGAGTAGCCGAACGCGTGCGCCACGCCCGCGCCCAGGATGAATGGGAGAATCACGCCGCCGAGCGCCGCCAGCAATGCGGGCCGACCGACCGAGCGGAGCCCGGCGATGTCGGTCTCGAGTCCGGCGATGGCCAGCACGACCAGCGCTCCAACGCTCGAGAGGAGCCCCAGCTGGCCATCGATCTGGACCAGCCCCAGCACGCTCGGGCCGATCAGCAGGCCGGCACCGATCTGCCCGGCGACGCGGGTCAGTCGCAGGCGGTCGGACACGAAGCCGCCGACCTCAGCAGCGATCAGGATCAGGGCAATTCCAAGCAACGCTCGCTCCATGTCCCAAGGCTAGGGAGGAACGGCGACGGGATCGAGTCCTGCGCGGTTGTGCGTAGGTGACGTTGGGATGTCGCTATCGGGCGGCATTGTTGTGCCCGGGTAGCGGGTCACGCCATCGACGCAACCGGGCTGCAACCCGGGCGCCAGGCCACGCTCACGCGCGCGCCCTGAAATCGAGGAGCCTTCAGTCAGATCGACGCTCGCCGCATGCTCATGCAACTGACCGATAGCTCGGCCATGTGTTCCCTCGACCCTTGGCGTAGATGCCCGCATCGAAACTGCATAAGCCTTCGCACGACTGTATAGTCGGGAGCGTGGAACGAAGCAGCACGCAGCCAACCCGGACTACCGGCACGACGCGCACGGCGAAGCGCGATCGGCAACGCGCAATGCGCGAATTGGTTTCCCGCGTCCCGATTTCCAGCCAACAGGAGTTCACGGAGCTCCTCGCCGAGCGCGGCTTCGACGTCACCCAGGCAACCGTGAGCCGGGACATCGCCGAGCTCGGTCTGGTCAAGGTCGTGCGCGCGGATCGCCACGTTTACGCCTCACCGGAGGATCTCGCCCCCACACAGGCCCGCTCAAACGAAGCCCTCCGGCGCCTCCTCCTGGACCTGCCGGTCACGATCCGGCGCTCCGGGTTGATCCTGCTGTTGATCTCGACACCCGGTACGGCCAACGCCATCGCCCAGGCCATCGACGAGTCCGATCTCCGCGAGCAGGAGGGCACGCTTGCTGGAGACAACACGCTGCTGGTGCTCTTCGCCGACGAAGATCAGCTGTTGCGCTGGCAGGGACGCCTGGAACGCCTGCGCTCGGCCGAGAGCGTTGCCACGGCAGGGCCGCTGTCATGACCGCATCCGCGAACGAGCGTCGCGCCAACGCCGCGTCCTCCGCTGCCGCTGATTCGCTCAAGATCCTGGTGGTCGACGACGAGCCGGCCATGGTTGGCGCGTTGGGAGCGCTGCTCGGCCAGGCAGGACACCGGATCATCGCCGCATACGACGGCGATGAGGCACTGCGCCGCTTCCGGGCAGATGCGCCTGACCTCATCCTGCTGGACCTCGCCATGCCCGGCATGGACGGCATCACCGTCTGCCAGCGCATCCGCGAAGACAGCGACACCCCCATCGTGGTGATCTCCGGCGAGCGCGACCGCGCGGCAACGGTCGAGCTCCTCGACGCGGGCGCCGACGACTACATCCGCAAGCCCTTTCGAGCGGACGAGCTGCTGGCCCGGGTCCGCGCGGTGATGCGTCGTCGCGTGGCTGCGCGATCCGCTGGAACGGCAAGCGCGGGCGGTCAGGTCGGCTCCGGCTGGGAGCTCGACATGCGCCGCCACGAAATCCGCTGGCAGGGTGCCGCGGTCCCTGCAACCACCATCGAGTTCCGTCTCTTGCGCCTCCTGGTGGAGCGGCTTGGGGAACTGGTGCCGCACCGCGATCTCCTGGACGCGGGCTGGAACGACGTCCCGGACCCCGACCCGCTGTGGCTCAAGTCGCATGTCGCCCGGCTGCGAGACAAGCTCGTGGGTCTCGGTGCGCCGACGCCCGTGGCCGTGCGTGCGGTTGGATACCGGCTCGAGGAGTAGGTCGGCCGGTCGCGGGTCGGTTACGGCCACCGGTCTCGGCGTGACCTCCGTGACACCGAACGCAGACCTTTACCGCACCGCCTTGGAACCCCGTCGGGGCTGACCAGGCGCCGTCCCGGACATAGCCTCGATACAGGCCGGAAACCGGACTGTGCCCAATCCACCCGGCCCTGCACACGGAGACGATCCATGCCGGAAATCAACGCAGGCGATACCGCGTGGCTGCTGATGGCGACCGCGCTGGTCATGGTGATGCTGCCCGGGTTGGCGCTGTTCTACGGCGGCCTGGTGCGCCGCAAGAACGTGCTGTCGACCATCATGCACAGCTTCTTCGGGCTGGCCATCGTGAGCGTGGTCTGGGTGCTGATCGGCTTCAGCCTTGCGTTCGGGCCGGACCTCAACGGCTGGGGCATCATCGGCGGGCTCGACTTCATCGGTTTCAACAACGTTGGCCTGACCCCGAACGTCGCCTACGCGGCGACCATCCCCTTCGTGCTGTTCGCATCGTTCCAGCTGATGTTCGCGGCGATCACGCCCGCCCTCATCACCGGAGCGTTCGCGGAGCGCAAGCGGTTCGGCGCGTTCGTCCTCTTCACCATCCTCTGGTCGATCCTGGTCTACTCCCCGATCGCCCACTGGGTCTGGGCGCCGGGCGGCTGGCTGCGCAACCTCGGCGCGATCGACTTCGCCGGCGGCACCGTGGTCCACATCAGCTCAGGCGTCTCAGCGCTGGTGGCGGCCATCCTCATCGGCAAGCGCGTGACAAACGGCGATCGCATGGAGCCGCATGACGTGCCGATGACCGTGCTCGGCGCAGGGCTGCTGTGGTTCGGCTGGTTCGGGTTCAATGCCGGTTCCGCGCTCGCCGCCAACGGGCAGGCGGCGAACGCACTGCTGGTGACCAACACGGCAGCCGGCGCCGCGACACTGACCTGGGTTCTGGCGAGCTACCTCCACAAGAAGAAGGTGAGCGTCACCGGAGCGGCCGCGGGAGCGGTTGCAGGACTGGTCGCCATCACTCCGGCGTCGGGCTACGTCACGGCGGGTGGTGCGGTGATCATCGGCCTGGCAGTCGGTGGGATCTGCTACAGCGCCACACTGCTGCGGGAACGGATCAAGGTCGACGACGCCCTGGACGTCTTCGCGGTCCACGGCGTGGGCGGCGTGTTCGGCGCGCTCGCCACGGGCGTGCTGGCCGTGGGAGCGATCGGCGGAGCCAAGGGGGCCATTGATGGCAACTTCGGCCAGATCGGCATCCAGGCCGTCGCAGTTCTGGTGACCGTCGTCTTCTCGGCCATCTCGACATTCGTCATCGTCAAGGTCATCGAGGTCGTGCTCGGGCTGCGCGTCGACACCGCGTCCGAAGAGGTCGGGCTGGACCTCTCCGTGCACGGCGAGGCCGCCTATCAGATGTAGCTTCGTGATCGGGCAAGGCCACGCCCGGTGGCCCGTGCGAAGCTCGGCTTTCACTACCACATCGCGCGCGTTGACCGGCGAGTCCTCCGTTTGAGGGTTCGTCGGTTTGCGCACGAGCGCAACCGTTTCGCGACCAAACCCATACCTGCGCGGCACTGACCGTGGGAGGCGGCCGGCGGACACTGTCACCTCCACCAGTCTCGCCCGGTTTTCTGTTCCCCGGAGAATTGCGATGTACGGAACGATCACCCAATGGCTGCCGCCGCCGGATCCATCCGGGCCGGTCAGCTGCGCAATCTGTGGCTGTCGCATGGTGGACGCGGAGGCGTTCGATGGGCCCGCCTGGCGCCACTTCCCATCGCTGCATCCCGGGCAGGACGCCCGCGGCTGCCGCACCGTCTGCGTCGACGATCTGCACGATAGAAGCGGTCGCGTGATCGAGGGCGCAACGGAGCGCGTTGCATTCCTCATCGACGACGGCATGGACGAGTCCCTCCTTCCAGCCCGCGGAGACGCCGCCGCGGCCTGAAGTTTCGCCCCGCCCCGCCGATACGGAAAGAGACCCGCGGTTACAAGCCGCGGGTCTCTTCCTGTCTCCGGGGATCAGCGGCGGGGGCCGAGGGCCGTGGGGGGCCGTGGGGCGCGGAGGGCGCGGGGCGCGGAGGGCGCGGGGCGCGAAGGCCGCGGGGCGCGGAGGGGCGCGGGGCGCGGGGCGCGGAGGCCGCGGGGCGCGGAGGCCCAACTTCAAGATGACCCGGACGTAACCGGCGGGCAAGCGACGAGCACCACGATGTGCTCATGGAAGATATGCGCGTCGCAGCGGCGTTCCGCGCCGTTCGGATCCGACGCGGGCTGCGTCAGTCAGACGTCGCTGAGCGGGCCGGCGTCCATCGCTCGACCGTTTCCCGGGTTGAGCGGGGGCACTTCGGGTCTCTGTCACTCGACGCCGTCCGTAGGATCGCTGCCGCGCTCGACGTGCGTGTCGAGCTGCTTCCCCGGTGGCGCGGCAGCGACCTGGATCGCCTGCTGAACTCGGCGCACTCGGCGCTTCATGAGTCGGTGGCGCGTTTCTTCGCCGGTCTGATCGGCTGGGACATCCTGCCCGAGGTCTCGTTCTCGATCTACGGAGAGCGCGGCGTGATCGACATCCTTGCCTGGCACGCCGCCAGCCGCAGCCTGCTGGTGATCGAACTCAAGACGGCGATCGTCGACGTCCAGGATCTGGTCGGTATGTTTGGTCGCAAGATGCGGCTCGCGGCGCGCGTTGCCCGGGAACGCGGTTGGGAGCCGTTGACCGTGAGCGGCTGGGTCATGGTCGCTGGGAGTCGCACCAATCGTCGTCGCGTGGCTGAGCACGCCACGATGCTGCGGTCGGCGTTTGGGACCGATCGCAAGACTCTGCGAGGGTGGCTGCTACGTCCAGCCGGGAGTGTCTCCGGGCTGACGTTTTGGACACACGCGCACCCAGGGCACGCAAGTCGCGCCAGCGGCACCGTGAGGCGCGTCAGGCGCTCAGCGTCAGACTGGTCTGAGCGTGGGTCTCGGACGAAGGTGCCCCTCGGTGGGCCTCCAGCGATGAAATAGTCGCCATACGTGCCGTCCACGCGCGTCTGTCACTCGTCGGAGGCGGCTTCCCGTGGGTCTCCTGCTGCCTCGGACGAGCAATCGGTGTCGGGGAAGGAGCGCATCCGAGCGAGCGGCGGGGGAAGGGGAAGCGGCGCATCCGAGCGAGCGGCGGCGTCCGCGACGGCATGCCTACGAGGTCAGCGGCAGGTCGAGGACGAACTGGCTGCCGGCTGGGACGCGCGGCTCGACGTGGAGATCGCCCCCCATGACACGCGCAAGATGGCGTGCCGCGAACAGGCCGATGCCGGCGCCGCGCGGCGAATCGTCCAGCCGCACGAAGGGCTCGAAGATGCGCTCGCGCCACCTCAGGGGAATGCCCGGCCCGTCGTCCGTGATGGCCAGGAACGCGCGCTCTTCCTGGCGCCAGCCGTAGATGTCGATGGTGCCGCCGGCCGGTGCGTACTTCGAGGCGTTCTCCAGGAGGTAGCCAAGCAGCCGCCGCAGCATCTCGGACGAGCCGCGGGCCATGATCGGGCGCTGCAGGTAGGTGGTGGCCACGGTATGGCGGCGGAGGATCGGAGCAAGCTCCCTGGCGACCTCGTCGGCGACGGCGCAGAGGTCCACCGGCCCGAGTTCGAGAGGCGTGTTCGGGAAGACACGCAGGCTCTCGAGGATCGAGTCGACGGTGCGATCGATGCGGTCGACCTGTTCCAGCGCCTGGTGTTCCCACTCGGCGGCGTCCGGTTGCTCGGTCGCCTGGATCCGCCCGCCAAGCAGCTCGACGTAGGCGCGGACGACCGCCAGGGGCGTGCGCAGCGCGTGGGTCACGACCGCGATCAGGTTGGCGCGCGCCTCGTCGATGGCCCGAAGGCCCTCGATCTGTGCCTCGGCCTCGCGCTGGAGGCGGCCCTTTTCGACAAGCCCGGCGAGGAGCGCGGCGAGGGTCTCGAGGAAGCCGACATCGGCAGCGGTAAACGTGCGGCTTTCCACTGTCTGGACATTGAGGACGCCAACCACCTGGTCGTCCCAGATGAGCGGCACCGAGCACATCGAGGTGAACTGCGCCTGGTCGACGCCGCGGATCCACGCGAACCTGGTGTCGTTGCGCACGTCGAACGACGTGATCGGTGCGCGGTCGCGGGCGGCGAGCCCGGTAATGCCCTGGCCCAGGACCAGGCGCGCCACTCCGATGGCGTCTCTGTCGAGGCCGTTGGTCGCTGCGAGCGTCACGCCGGTGCCGTCGCGGTCCATGAGGTATAGCGAGCAGACATCTGCCCGCGCGGCGGCCTTGGCGCCGTCGATGATGGTGACCATCAGCTCATCCCACGTCCGGGCGGTCGCCGCAAAATGGGCCACCTCGGCGAGGAACGTGAGCTCGTCGAGGCGTCGGGTCTCCGGGGATTGCGTTTCGGTGTCGACCATCGCGCTCGATGGTGGGCGTGGCACGCCGAACGGTCAACCGCGCCGCGACTCTCCACGCCCCTTGCGACCGAAGGGACACCCAGCCGCGACCGTCGAGGCGCTGACCCAGAACCGGCGCGACCGGTACCGTCGAACTCCCAACCATCGAGGACCTGGCATGGCCCCCGGCGATCTCGCGTACCCGCTATACGACCCCCGATTCGAGCACGACGCCTGCGGCGTCGGGTTCGTCGCGGATGCCGGCGGGCGCTCGCGGCACCGGGTCCTGCCGCTGACCCTGACCGGCCTCGCGTCCCTCGGCCATCGCGGCGCGTTCGCCGCGGACGGGGAGTCGAGCGACGGCGCCGGCGTGGCACTCCCCCTGGAGCCGGCGCTTGTCCGGCACCTCGCGCCCGGGTTCTTCGGCCGGCCCGGCGTCCTGATGCTCTTCCTCCCCGTCGATCCGGACGCCAACCTGGAGGCGCGGCGGCTGGTCGAGACCGCGCTCCGGACGGAAGGGCTCGATCCGGCGCTGTGGCGCGACGTTCCGGTCGATCCCGACGCGCTGGGCAGCCAGGCCCGTGGCTCGATGCCGGCGATCGCGCAGGTCATCGTGCCCGCGGTCGGGCCAACCCGGCTCGCCTTCGAGCGGAAGCTGCTGCTCGCGCGTCGGCGCATGGAGCTTGCGGCGGCCGAGGCGGAGGTCGAGGCGTTCGCGGTCGCCTCGGCCTCCTCGCGGACCGTCGTCTACAAGGGCCTCGTGTCCGGCGAGCGGCTGGGCGACTTCTACCTCGACCTGGGAGCGCCCAACCTGTCCCTGAGCCATGCGAACTTCCACCAGCGATATGCGACCAACACGACCCCGAGCTGGGGCCTTGCGCAGCCATTCCGGCTGATCTCCCACAACGGCGAGATCAACACCGTGCGAGGCAATCGCGAAGAGCTCCGCGGGCGGCGCGCCCGGCTCGGTGGCGTCATGGGCGCCCAGCTCGCGGCGCTCGGCCCGCTTCTCACCGGACAGGGTTCCGACTCGCTCTCCCTCGACGAGACGCTCGACCTGCTGCTGGCCGCGGGCTGGCGGCTTGACGCGGCGCTCTTGCTGGCCATTCCCGAGTCGACCGAAATGCGGGGCGAGGCGATCCCCGAGCTCGATGCCTTCCGGCGCCGAACGGCCGGCATGCTTTCACCGTGGGACGGCCCCGCGGCCATGGTCTTCAGCGACGGCCGCCGGGTCGGCGCGATGCTCGACCGCAACGGCCTGCGACCCGCAGCGGTCACGATCACCCACGATGGCCTCGTCGCCGTCGCGTCGGAAGCCGGTGCTGTGCCGATCACCGCTGCCGAGACCGCCGAGCGCCTGCGCCTCGGGCCTGGCGAGATGCTCGTGGTCGATCCCGCCCGCCGCTCCATCCATCGCGACGTGGTGGCCAAGTTGCTGGCGGCGCGCTCGGTCGGCGGTGGTGCGCGGCGCGCGAGCGCTCCCCGGACGACTTTCTTCGACGACGCGGCGGCCGCGCTCCCGGACCGCACCACGCCTCGCGGGCGCTGGCTGGCCGGCCTCGACGCTGAGCGGCAGCGCCTCGACATCAAGACCATGGCGCTCGACGCCCACGAGCCGCTCTGGAGCATGGGCGACGATACGCCGACCCCTGCCCTGTCGCGCCTTGACCGCCCCGTCGCCGACCACCTGCGCCAATCGTTCGCCCAGGTGACGAACCCGGCCATCGATCCGGAGCGCGAGCGCATCGTCATGGACATGGCCGTCGAGCTCGGCCGCCGGCCACAGCTCCTGGGCCGCGTTCCCGCGCAGCCTCGCACGCTGCGCCTGCCGTCCCCGTTCGTCGTCGACCTGGCGGCGCTGAGGCGGTCCTTCGCGGGCGGACGAGGCGGCCCACGCCGCCGGCTGCGGACCCTCGACGCGACCTGGGATCCGGCGGAGGGCCGACTCGGACTGTCGGCCGCGCTCGGACGACTGGCGGACGAGGCTCGGCTTGCCGCCGCGGATGGCGTCGAGCTGCTCATCACGTCGGACCGTGCCGTGGCCGGCGGCGATCGGCTTCCGATTCCATCCGTGCTTGCGGTCGGGGCCGTGCACACGGCACTGACCGACGCCGGATTGCGCGGCGAGATTGACCTGCTCGTCGATGCCTCGGACATCCTCGACGTGCACGCCGCGGCGATGGCCCTCGCGTCCGGCGCCGGGGCCGTCGTCCCCTGGCTGGCCATCGAGCTGGCGGCAGAGCTGGCGGGCTCGCGCGGCGGCGAGACCCTCTCCGCCGTTGACACCATCACGAACCTCGTCCGTGCCCTCGAGAAGGGCCTGCGAAAGGTGCTCGCCCGCATGGGGATCAGCGCCGTCGCGTCCTACGCCGGCGGCCAGTTCTTCGAGATCCTGGAGCTGGCTCCGGAGGTGACCGTGCGTTGCTTCCCCGCGGCTCCCGCCTGGCCGGGAACGGTCGACTTCGCCGCGATCGCGGACCGGCAGCTGCGTCGCATGGAGGCCGCATCAAAGCTGCCCTCCGGTGACCGCCTGCCCGACCCCGGCTTCGTGCGCTTCCGTGCCGACGGTGAGCACCACTTCTACGCGCCGACCATCGTCAAGGCCGTCCAGACGCTGTCCGGCGCGATCGAGGCCGAAGCCCCGGCCGACATGCCGCCCAGGGATCCGCTGGCGGCCTACCGCGAGAGCCTGAGCCGCTCCGCCGCCACCGTTCGGGACCACCTGGAGCTGCGCTCCAGGGACGCGCCCATCCCGCTCGACGAGGTGGAGCCCGCTGCGCCGATCCTGCGTCGCTTCGTTGGGGCGGCCATGAGCCTCGGCGCCCTCAGTCCCGAGGCGCACCAGGCGCTGACCATCGGCCTGCGGCGCATCGGCGCGGCGTCGAACAGTGGCGAGGGTGGCGAGGATCCCGCCTGGTATGACGACGGGCCCGACGGCATTCGGCATGACACGGCCATCAAACAGGTCGCCTCTGCCAGGTTCGGTGTCACAGCCACCTACCTTTCCCGCGCGGAGCAGCTGGAGATCAAGATCGCGCAGGGCTCCAAGCCCGGCGAGGGCGGGCAGCTTCCCGCGAAGAAGGTCACCCCGCTGATCGCGGCGCTCCGCAAGGCGCAGCCCGGCCAGTCCCTGATCAGCCCGCCGCCCCACCACGACATCTACTCGATCGAGGACCTCGCACAGCTGATCGCCGACCTGCGGGCCATCAACCCGGGCGCGCGGATCGGCCTGAAGCTGGTGGCTGCCCTCGGCATCGGCACGATCGCGGCGGGGGTGGCCAAGGCGGGGGCCGACTACATCATGGTCAGCGGCCATGCCGGCGGCACCGGCGCAAGCCCGCTGAGCTCGATCAAGCACGCCGGCATTCCCTGGGAGCTCGGTCTTGCCGAGGTCCACCAGGTCCTCATGCGAAACGGCCTGCGTGACCGGGTTGCGCTGCGCACCGACGGCGGCTTCCAGACCGGCCGCGACGTGCTCGTCGCCGCGCTGCTCGGCGCGGAGGAATACGGCTTCGGAACGGCCGCGCTCGTGGCGCTCGGCTGCGACATGGCACGCCAGTGCCACCTCGACACGTGCCCGACCGGCATCGCCACACAGCGTGAGGACCTGCGCGCCAAGTTCACCGGTATGCCCGATCACGTCGAGCGTTTCTTCCGCGCCATCGCGGAGGATGTCCGACAGGAGCTGGCACTCCTCGGAAAGCGCTCACTGGCCGAGGTGATCGGCGATCCCAGCCTGCTCGTGCAGGCACCCGAAGCCATCCCCACGCTCGACCTCGCACGCCTCCTGGGCGCGCCCGCCTGGCGGGTTCCCTCTACCCGCCGGGCGGACCCCGCCCGTTCCCGGCTCGAAGTCGAGCGCGCGCCCGCGTCTGCCGTGGAAGCTCGCCTCGCGGCCAGCTACGCGCATCTGCCGCACGTGCATCCCGACCCCGCGATACCGAGCCTGGAGCACGCCGACTGCGGCGTCGAGCATCATTCGTTCGAGGCAAGCTCCGCGATCACCACGGCCGACCGCTCATTCGGGGCCCATGTGTCGGGGCTGATCGAGCGGAAGATCGTCCGCCGTCCGGTCGTCTGGAGGCTGGAGGGCTCGGCTGGCCAGAGCTTCGGCGCCTTCGCGGGCCCGAGCATCAGCCTGGAGCTGATCGGCCAGGCCAACGACTACGTCGGCAAGGGTCTGTCGGGCGGGGTTGTCGTCGTCCGCCCGGAGCCGGAGCTCCTCGAGCGCGCCGGCGACCTCGCCATCGCCGGCAACACCTGCCTCTATGGCGCCACCGGTGGCCGGCTGCACGTGGTGGGACGCGCCGGGATGCGCTTCGCTGTGCGCAACAGCGGCGCGATTACGGTCGTGGAGGGTGTCGGGGCCCACGGCTGCGAATACATGACCGGCGGGGCCGCCGCGATCCTCGGCCCCGCCGGGCGCAACCTCTGCGCGGGCATGACCGGCGGCCGCGTCTACCTGCACGACCCGACGGGGCGTCGCATCGAGGCGCTCGACCGGACGTCGGCGCGCGCGGTTCGCCTCTCCACCCTCATGGGCGCGCGCGACGACGCCGCCGACCGGCTCGACGAGTTCCGTGGCCTGCTCGAGATGCACCGTGACGCCGGCTCGCGCCAGGCACGGGCATTGCTGGGCCGCAAGGGCCGCCTCGGCGACGAGGTCTGGCTGATCGAGCCGATCGACTCGGTTCCGACCGGTGTGGTGGACGCGGCGGTCGAACCGTTGAGCGCGCCCGAGCTGCTACCCAGCCGCCAGCCGGTCGACGTGGCGCTCGCCGGCTGACCGCGTTTCGGAAGCTGGCGCGTCCGATCAGGGCCGAAGCCGCGCCCCGAACCAGCGCATTCGCTCGATGTCATGGAAAGCCTGGCCGCCCTCGTGCGCATTGAAGGCGTACTCGCGGATCTCCTTCGGGCCTCCGTAGTGGTTGAAGGCGGCGTAGACCGTCGAGGGTGGGGTGACCTCGTCCATCAGGCCCACGGAGAAGAGTGCCGGCGCGGTGGCCCGGCGCCCGAGAATTGCGACGTCGAAGTAGGCGAGCGTTCGGAAGGCGTGCTCGACGTGGTCCCGGTGCGCCTTCAGGTAGCGGGCGATCTCGCCGTAGGGGTCGGTGTCCACGATGGTCGTGGCACGCCGAAAGTCGCTCAGGAACGGGACGTCCGCCGCGACCGCGGCCACGTCGCCGACGAGGGCGGCGACAGCGAGACTGATGCCACCTCCCTGGCTGCCGCCGGTAACCGCGACGCGCGCGGAATCCACGGCCGGATGGCTCCGCGCCGTCTCGACGGCGCGAACGCCGTCGGTGTAGAGGCGCCGGTAGTAGTACGTCTCAGGATCGAGGATGCCGCGCGTCATGAAGCCTGGATGAGCGGGCGCACCGGCACCATCCGGGTCAGGTGTCTCCCCGACGGACCAGCCCGAACCCTGGCCTCGCGTATCCATCACGAGGTGTGCGTAACCCGCGGCCGCCCACAGGGTCCGTTCGTGCGGGAGGCCCCGACCGCCGCCGTACCCGGCGTACTCCACGATCGCCGGCAACGGCTCCTGGCGCTGCGACGGAAGATGCAGCCAGGCGCGGATGGGCGCGCCAGCGAAACCGCAAAACCGGACGTCCAGCGTTTCGATCAAGGAGAGCCCGGTGTCGACCGGCTCAAACCTGGCGCCGAGATCGGTGGTCCGAGCCTCGTCCAGCGTGGCCTTCCAGAAGTCGTCGAGGTCGGACGGGACGGCGAGCGACGGCTTGTACCGCCGAAGCTCGTCGAGGGGAAGGTCGAACTGGGACATTCGCTCAGCCCGCCCCGATGACGCGGATCAGGAGGGCGAAGCCTTCCGGAGTTCCGACCCATCGGCCGCGCAGGTCCTCGATGCCGACGCGCCGTCGAACGTAGCGCATGGCGACCGCGGCCACGATCACGTCGTCGAGCGGGCCGAGCACCGGGATGAACTCCGGGATCAGGTCGATGGGCGAGACGATCCAGGCCACGAGCCCAATCAGGACCACTCGCACGTCGAGCGGCGCGGTTCGGTCGGCGATGAGCGAGCGGAGCAATCGCAGGACGTCCGGCACGACTCGCACCAGCTCCTTGAGGGACACGCCTTTGGGACGGACGGCCCAGAAAACCAGGAGCATCAGCAGCCACGCGGCAGCGATGCCGACCACGATGGCCACGATGACGGTCCAATCCATCAAGTGACTATGCCACGCGATCATCGACGCGAGTGCTGCTCAGGTCTCCGACCGATGTCGCGCGGGTGGCTCGGTCGGCAGTCGGCGACGCTGCGCGCCGCCACCACCTTGACAACCCATGGATGCGGAATGTCAGACTGCCGCATGCCCGAGAACTTCTCCGTCCTGGCCCGTCCCCACATCGAGAGCCTGCTCGAGCCGGGTGAGATGCTGCGCGGTGTCGCCGCGGCCGTCCACCAGAAGACGTTCAGCGGAACGCTCTACGCGATCGGAGTGACCGACCGGCGCGTGTTGCTGCAGCCGGTCGGTCGCAAAGGCGAGCCGAAGGACCAGCCGCGCATTCTCACTGCCGAAACGGTCAGTCGGCCGAGCTCGACGGCGCCGGCAGCGGCTGGTGGACCGCGCCCGAAATGATCCTCGACGCATCCGCCCTGACGCTCAAGCTCCGCACCCGCGACGGCGAGAAGCTGAACCTGATGATGATGAAGGGCGGCAGCGGCATGTTCGGGGGACTGGCCGGCGGCCAGCCACAGCAGGAAGGCGTCCTCGCGCTCGCCGGCTGGGTCCAGCAGAACTTCCCGCCCCGCTGAGATCCGGCTTCCGGCTGCACGCCGCTTCCGGCTGCCCGCGGCGGGCGGCGGGCGGCGGGCGGCGGGCGGCGTACGATAGTCCGCCAGGAGGATCGCGACCTTGACCGAGACCATCGAACGCGGCGCGGCCAACCAGGCTGGCGCGCACATCAACAAGGATGCCTACGCGGAGGCACAGGATTTTCTCCCGCTCAAGGGAATCGACCACGTCGAGTTCTGGGTGGGCAATGCCAGACAGGCCGTGGCCTACTACCGCGCGCTGTGGGGCTTCACGCCGGTCGCCTACGCGGGCCTCGAGACGGGCGTTCGGGACCGCGCCAGCTATGTCATCAGGCGGAACGACATCACGTTCGTGATCACGGCACCGCTCACGCCCGATGGGGAGATCGCCGAGCACGTCCACCGGCACGGCGACGGGGTCCATGACATCGCATTTGCCGTCGACGACGCCGCGTCCGCTTGGCACGAGACCACGACGCGCGGCGCCCGGAGCTACCTGAAGCCCGCCGAGCTCGATGGTGGAGACGACGGCGTCCTGCGCCAGAGCGCCATCCACACCTATGGCGAGGTCGTGCACTCGTTCGTCGACCGCAACGACTACCACGGGGTCTACGCGCCCGGCTACCGCAAGGTCAAGAAGCCCGGGAAGGCAGCCGAGGGCCTGAGCCTCCTGGAGATCGATCACTGCGTCGGCAACGTCGGGCTCGGCCAGATGAACGAGTTCGTCGACTTCTACAAAGACGTGCTCGGTTTCGCGCAGCTGATCCACTACGACGACAAGGTGATCCACACCGAGTACTCGGCGCTGATGTCCAAGGTCATGACCAACGGCAACGGCCGCGTCAAGTTCCCGATCAACGAGCCGGCCACCGGCAAGAAGAAGAGCCAGATCCAGGAGTTCCTCGACTGGTATCTCGAGTCGGGCACGCAGCACATCGCGCTGCGGACGGAGAACATCGTGGCCACGGTCCGCCAGCTGCGAGAGAACGGCGTCGAATTTCTGGGCATGCCGCACGAGTACTACGCGACCCTCGCTGATCGCGTCGGCGACGTCGGCGTGCCGATGGAGACGCTGGAAGAGCTGGGCATCGAGGCCGATCGCGACGAGGAGGGCTACCTCCTCCAGATCTTCACCCGGCCAATCCAGGACCGGCCGACCTTCTTCTTCGAGATCATCGAGCGCCACGGCTCGCGCGGCTTCGGCGTGGGCAACTTCAAGGCGCTGTTCGAGGCGATCGAGCGGGAGCAGGCCAAGCGAGGCAACCTCTAGGTGTCTCGCGCACTCTGGGTTCGACGGTGGGAGCGACGATCGCTGCGGGGTGCGAGGCGACGGGCATCGATGCCGACGTCTTCGGAACGAACGACCTCGGGATCACGGTAAATGCCGGAAACGGGGCAGACGTCGTCTCAGGGGCCGGCGGCTCGGGAACGAAGGATCCTTACCCGCTCGGCCTCAAGATCCACGGCGGCGCCGGTGCCGACGCGATCACCGGCGGCACCCATGCCGAGCGCCACGAAGAACCCGAGCACCGAAGCGCCCTTCCCCGGCATGATGCGGTATCCGCTCATCCGCTGCCTCACAACCAGTCAGTGGCGGGCCATTCCCCCGTGCATCGTAGTCTGGGCTTGTCCGTCAATGAGCAATGGGCCGGAAATGGAAGAGCCGCCATCCCCCAGGACAGCGGCTCCTTCCGTTAGGCGGCGTGGGAGAGCTCCACGCCGTCCGGCTATGGGCGGTGGAGCGTGATGACGTGGAGGGAGCGGCGCTGGGAGCGGACAAGGCGCAGTGATCCGCGCTGCGGCCGATCGATGCGCAGGACGTCGGCGAGCATGGCCTGGCGGACTTCCCTCGGCACATCCGCCCTGGCCGCTGTCGTTTCGCGGCTTGTGGATGCGTTCATCTCGCTCATCCCTCTTTCCGTGCCGACGGCACCGACCGGTGCAATTTCGCCGAGCACAAACGTAGGTCGAGCGGGCCAGGACCCGTGATCCCCTTTCCGACACCCGCGCTGTCAGATCGGCGTCACCGGTTGCAGCTGCGCGCCGTCCCGACCGGCCCGCGGTTGTGTTCTCAGGCCGCGGGGCTTGCCACTCCCTGCGGCTCGTCGGCGAGGTTGGGCGCCAGCCAGCGCTCGGCCTCCAACACGGACCAGCCCTTTC
This sequence comes from Candidatus Limnocylindrales bacterium, assembly GCA_038237595.1. Lineage (GTDB taxonomy): Bacteria > Chloroflexota > Limnocylindria > Limnocylindrales > CSP1-4 > JAFMJV01. The sequence continues at coordinate 62,834 of JBBRYO010000001.1, forward strand.
GGCGGGCGTAGTCGAGCAGCTGGTCTCGCCCGATCCGGCCGAGGCCGTAGTAGCGGGCCTGCGGGTGCCAGAAGTAGTAGCCGCTGACCGAGGACGCGGGCAACATCGCCATCGATTCGGTGAGCTCGATCCCGGCCCGCTTCTTCGCGTCCAGGAGCGAGAAGATCGTGCTCTTCTCGGTGTGGTCAGGACAGGCCGGGTAGCCAGGCGCCGGCCGGATTCCCTGGTACGACTCCGCGATCAGCGCCCCGTTGTCGAGCGCCTCGTCCGGGGCGTAGCCCCACATATCGCGGCGCACCATCTCGTGGAGTCGCTCGGCGAAGGCCTCCGCCAGGCGGTCCGCCAGCGCCGTGAGCAGGATTGCCGAGTAGTCGTCGTGGACGGCCGTGTACTTCGCGCGTGCCTCTTCGAGGCCGAGCCCCGCCGTCACCGCGAACGCGCCGACGTAATCCGGCACCCCCGAGCCTTTCGGTGCCGTGTAGTCCGCCAGAGCCACGTTCGGCTTCTCCGAGGCGCGCCCGGTCTTCGCCATCTGCTGGCGCAGCGTACGGAAGCGCGCGAGCACCTTGGTCCGCGAGTCGTCGGCGTACAGCTCGATGTCGTCGTCAGGCGTTGAGGCCGCCGGCCAGAAGCCGACCACCCCGTTCGCCCGGAGCGTGCGGTCGGCAACCACCTGCTTGAGCATCGCCTGCGCGTCGGCGAACAGGGACGAAGCGGCGTCGCCGACGACCGGGTCCGTGAGGATCTCCGGGTAGCGCCCGGCCAGCTCCCAGGTCGAGAAGAACGGCGTCCAGTCGATTCGATCGA
>JBBRYO010000002.1:0-60560 GCA_038237595.1 Candidatus Limnocylindrales bacterium
CGCGCTCGTACGCGGCCGCCGCGACGATGAACCAGAGCGATGCGTCGGCCGTGTTGTAGGCCGGGTCTCCGGCCGCGTCCGGGAAGTTGTTGGGGACCAGCCCGTCGCGCACGAAGCCGGCGAACGCGCGCAGGATTGCGGCCGCCGTGTCGGCGCGCCCGGTGACCAGCGCGAGGCCGGACAGGGAGATGAACGTGTCGCGGCCCCAGTCGTTGAACCAGGGATAGCCGGCGATGACGCTCGGAACCCGCTCGCCGTCGGCCAGCTGCCGCTCCACGAGGAACTGGTCCGCGGCGAGGACGAGCTGCCGAACCGGTGACGGCGCGCCGGCCGCACCGGCACGCACCAGGAGCTCGCGCTGCCGCATCAGCTCGGCCTCGAGGGTCCCCGCGACCCGGCCGGCATCTCCGTCCGTGACCGCACTCAGCGTCAGCTCGAGCGAGATTCCGGGCGCCAGCTCGGCGTGGAAGGTGCCGGGCGCATACAGGTCCGAGAGGTCGTCGAGTCCACGCTCGGCCTCTTGCGCGTGCCGGAAGCCCAGCCACCACCCGTCGTTGGCGTCGACCTCGCCCTGGTCGACACTCAGATCGAGTGCGACGTCGGGCCGGTCGAAATGCACGCGCAGGCCTCCTGCCCGCGGCGACGTGTGCGTCACCGCATCCGATCCGGTCCGCAGCAGGTGGTGGTCGCGACAGGTGACCAGCGGCGTCACCTCGATGCGGACGGCCGGACCCCGCAGCAACCGGTAGCGCACCACCGTAGTGTTCGCGCCGTGGATCATCCAGGCGCGGCGCTCCACGAGGATCTCGCCCTCCGCGAAATGCCACACCGGCAGCGAGCCGTCGAGCTCGAACGACTCGAGCGTGCGCCAGCCCTCGGGCGCGACTGTCCCGTCGGCGAACTCGAACGAGGAGAGCGGAATACGGCGCTCCGCGGCGACGAGCCACTCGTCCAGCCCGCCGACCAGCACGGTGCGCTCCACCGGCGGCGCGAGCGCGGCCACCAGCCAGCCGTGGTAGCGCCGCGTCGCAATACCGGAGAGCGTGCCCATGGCATAGCCGCCGAGTCCGTTGGCGAGCAGCCATTCGCGGCGCCTCGCCGCTGGGAGGTCGCCGCACGTTTCCCGCCCGAGACGCACCAACGGCCGTTCCAGGACGCGTTCCCCGATGGCTGCGCGTACGCTCACCCCGACAGCATGCACGAGTGTCCCGCAGCCCGGGAAGCCCCCGGCGTCCCTGCCCGCACCATCCCCGGAGTGCCGCCCGTCTACGATCCGGAAAGCCGATGCAACCGAATCGGCGGTGCCGACGTACCATCTCACGACTCGGAGCGCGTCGAGCCCAGGCGACCGAGCGACGAGTGGCCCCGGATTACCAGTGAGGGCAGGACCCAGTGACGAAGATCCAGGAATCGGGCGAGAAGGTCGTCGCCAACGTCGAGCGGGTGATCGTCGGAAAGCACAACGAGGTCCGGCTCGCGCTGGTCGCGCTCCTCTGCCAGGGCCACCTGCTCATCGAGGATGTCCCGGGCACCGGCAAGACCGTCCTTGCCAAGGCCATTGCACGGAGCCTCGGCTGCTCCTTCCGCCGCATCCAGTTCACGCCGGACCTGCTGCCCACCGACGTGACCGGCCTCTCGATCTACAACCAGAAGGACCAAGAGTTCGAGTTCCGGCCGGGCCCGATCATGAGCCAGATCGTGCTCGCCGACGAGATCAACCGCGCGACGCCCAAGACGCAATCGGCGCTGCTCGAGTGCATGGACGAGCGTCACATGACGATCGACGGCACTACCTACCCGATGCCCGTGCCGTTCCTCGTCATCGCCACCCAGAACCCGATCGAGTACGAGGGCACCTTCGCGCTACCGGAGGCCCAGCTGGACCGCTTCATGCTGCGTCTCCACCTTGGCTACCCGTCGCCGAGCGAGGAAATCGTCATCCTCGACGAGCAGAAGCGCGGCCACCCGCTCGACGAGATTGACGTCGTCGCGTCGGTCGGGGACCTGACGGACATGCAGGACGGCATCCGCGAGATCTATGTCGATGCGACGGTCGCCGACTACATCGTGCGACTGGTGAATGCGACGCGCAGCCATCCCGACGTCTACCTCGGCGCCTCGCCGCGTGGGTCGCTCGCGCTGTACCGCGCCGGTCAGGCGTTCGCGGCCCTCTCCGGACGCGACTACGTCATCCCGGACGACATCAAGCTGCTGGCCGAGCCCGCCCTGGCGCACCGCCTGATCATCAAGACCTCGGCATCGATCCGCGACGTCGACCAGGGCGCCATCGTGCGCGAGCTGCTCGACTCCATCCCGATTGACGCGCCGGCGCTCCGCCCAGAGCGCCACGGCATCCGGCCCGCATAGCGCGATCCACGCAACCGGTCCCGGTCCAGCGCACACCATGATCCGCCGGCTCGAGTTCTTCGTCATCGGGGCGATCCTGCTGATCGGTGCCTTCTCGACGGGCGCGGACTTCGTCTTCTTCCTCGTCTACCTCGGTATCCTGGTCATCGGCGGCGCGTACATCCTCACGCGCTTCGGGCTGTCCGACCTGGAGGCCGGCTACTCGCTGGACAAGCTGCACGCCCAGGTTGGCGACGTCCTGAGTGCCACCTACACCGTTCGCAACACCAGCCGCCTGCCCAAGCTCTGGCTCGAGGTCCACAACCCCTCGACGCTGTCCATCGCGCTGCCGGGCCGCGCCATCGCCCTTGGGCCCCGGTCGGAGCGCTCGTGGATCGCACGGGTCCCGCTGGCGCGCCGCGGCCACTTCCGCATCGACTCGATGGTGATCCGCACGGGCGACCCCTTCGGGCTGTTCGAATCGTCGGCCACGGTGGGCAGCGGCGCGACGCTCATCGTGTACCCGGCCGTTGAGGCGCTGCCGCGCTGGAAGCTGCCGCCGGCCATGGTCGAGGGCACGAACGCCAACCCGGAGCGGACGATCCAGACGACGCCCCTCGTTTCGAGCATCCGCCCGTACGCCCCGGGCGACGCCTTCAACCGCATCCACTGGAAGAGTTCGGCGCGCCAGCAGGAGCTCCAGGTCAAGGAGTTCGAGCTGGAGCAGACCGCAGACGTGTGGATGTTCCTGGACCTCGATCGCACGGTGCACACCGGCTCCTTCGACGACGCCACGATCGAGACGGTCGTGCGCGCCTGTGCCTCCATCTCTGCGCGGGCGCTGCTGGAGAATCGGGCCGTCGGCCTTGCCGCGGTCGGTGCGCGGCGCGCGGTCCTGCCGGTGGACCGAGGTGGGCGGCAGCACCAGAAGGTCATGCAGCTGATGGCGGCCGTGCAGGCGGACGGCACGGTGGCCCTTAGCGAGCTCCTCGTGGAGGGCATCTCGCATCTCCGCCGCGGCATGACAGCGATCGTGATCACGCCGTCGCTCGACCGTGGCTGGGTTCGGCCGCTGACCAGTCTCCGGACGCGGGGCGTGGCCTGCACCGTGGTCATCGCGGACCCGCTGGCCCACCTGGAGCGCTCCCTCGAGGCGGCGGGAGAGCGGCCGCTGGCCGCAACCGCGCGCGAGGAATACGCCCGGAGCCTGCGGGCCGTGCGCCACGCGCTGGCCGAGTACGAGCTCCACTCCCATGTTGTCGTACCGGGCATACCGCTCGGTGACCAGATCGTGACCGTCGGGCCGCGTGCGACGGCGGCTGCCCGATGAGCGCGGGGACGATGACGGCCAGCACACGGGCGGAGCGCGAGCCACTGTGGCAGCGAATGCTGCGCACGCCGGTGGAAGGCTGGTCGAGCGTCCTCCTCCTGGCGTTGATGCTGCTGACGGTGGGCGTCGCGATCGACGACTCGCGCTGGGCCGGCAACACCCCGACCGGAGGAAGCCAGACCGGCTTCGTGCCCGTGGCGCTGCTGGTCGCGGGCCTGGCGGGCTTCGTGCTGGCGCGTCTCCGGCTGTCGACGCTTGCCGCGCACCTGGTGGCCTCGCTCGTCGGCGCGGGGTTCGTGCTGGTGGGCGCCGCCAACTCGATCTCGAACGCACCGTCGGTGGTGGGACGTCTTCAGGACCTGGCTGAGTCGGCCTCGACCTTCTTCAACGACGTGTTCGTGCTCGGCGCCCGCTCGACCGAGACCTCGGCGTTCCTGTTGGCGATCGGGACGATTGCCTGGACGACCGGCTACTTCGCCGCCTGGAACGTATTCCGCCGTGGCCGTGCCACGCCGGCAGTGGTCTCGACCGGCCTCGTGATGCTCATCAACATCTCGATCACGGCGCGGATCCAGTACCCGATGCTGGTGATCCTGGCGGTCGCATCGATGCTGCTGCTGGTCCGGATCAACCTCGCCCACCAGCAGCTGGGCTGGCGCAAGCGGCACATCGGAGACGGGAGCGACGTGTCCGGGCTCTTCGTGAGGGGCGGCGTGACCTTCGTCGCGCTGACACTGGTCGGAGCCATCACCCTGGCCGCGACGGCGAGTTCGGCCCCGCTCGCAAACGTGTGGCGGAACATGGATGACCAGCTGGTGGCCATCAGTCTGGAAGTCAATCGCCTGGTTGGCGGCGTCACCGGCTCGACCAAGCAGACCGGCGGGCTGTTCTCTTCGGCGGAGACGATCAAAGGCTTCTGGGAGTCGAACAACCGGGTGGTGTTCACGAACCTGCCGGCTGACGGCGCAGGGCACTACTGGCGAGGAGCGGCCTACGACACCTTCGACGGCCAGACCTGGAGCCAGACGGATCGCCAGTCGGTGGACGTGGCCGCAGGCCAGAATCTGCTGGCAGGGAGCGTCGACAACCTCGCCGACCCGACGCCCGGCCGGGCGCCCGTATCGATCCAGGTCACCTCGCTGGATCTTGCCGGTGGCACGGTCCTGGCTCCCGACTCTCCGTTCAAGATCGACCACGCGACCCACGTCCGCACCGACGGTGCCGGTGGCCCTCTGCTCACCATCGACTTCGACGGCGCGATCTCGCCCGGCGACACCTACACCATCACGTCCCTCCAGCCGGCGACCGACCCCAAGACCGAGATCACCGATGCGGACCTCGCAGCCGCGGGCGTCGACTATCCGGCCTGGGCCGAGGCGTACACCCTTGTACCGGCCAATACGATGAGCCAAGCCACGGGGGCGATCGCCGATTCGATCGTCAACAAGCTGCCGGTGGACCAGCGCGACCCGCTCCATGTCGCCTACACCATGCAGGCCTGGTTCGACCACGGCGGCGGGTTCCGCTACCTGACCGACGTTCGCGGCCTGTGCGACCGCGAGAGCATCGTCGACTGCCTGATGCGCACCAAGGTCGGGTACTGCCAGCACTTCGCGACGGCCATGGTGATGTTCCTGCGTCACGAGGACATCCCAGCGCGCTTCGTCGAGGGCTACCTTCCCGGCAAGAAGCTGCCAGATGGCCACTTCGAGGTCGACGCGAGCGCGGCGCACGCATGGGTCGAGGTCTACTTCCCGAAGTACGGCTGGATCCGCTTCGATCCGACGCCAGGCAACCAGGTCAACGGCAAGGTCGAGACGTTCCTGCCGCCGGGCGCGAGCTCAGGGACCGGCGCGGGCAAGCCACCGCAGAAGCCGACCTTCCACCGCGACCCGCCCGGAACCGGTCCGGACCTACCGCCGGTCAGCGAGCCGCCCGTCCAGCCCACGCCGCCCACGCCGACGAACCCCAGCCTCATCGGACCGCTGGCGGTCACGGGCATACTGGTTGGCGCGATCCTGCTCGCGTTCATTGCCCGCCGGCGCCGGCTGTTCTCGCCCGAGCCCGACCTCGCCTACCGCGGAGTGGCCCGCCTGGCCACCCGGTTCGGCTACGGACCGCGGCCGCACCAGACAGCCTTCGAATATGCGGGCTCCCTGTCCGAGCTGATGCCGAAAATCACCGAGGAGCTGCACATCGTGGCGCTCGCGCGGGTGGAAACGGTCTACGCCCGCAGGCCACCACACGGTGAGGCCCTTGCCCGGCTGCGCGCCGCGTACCGCAAGGTGCGGCTGGGGCTGCTCCGACTGTTCTTCCGCAGGCTTCCCCGGTCGAAGCGGTAGGCCGGCTGGCTACAGCGCCCCTTCCGGCCTCGTCGGGTCGGGCGCGGTGCCGCCCTGGGACGCCAGGTGCTCGGCCAGGTTGTGCGCGCGGAGACGGTTGTTCGGGTCGCGCAGCTCGATCACGGTGACGGCGCAGAGCTCGAACGGAAAGGCCCAGTAGCGCTCGAGCGGCACGTCCAGGAGCGCCAGGAGCAGCAGCCGCAGGATCCCGTCGTGGGCCACGACGATCGCCCAGCGTCCGGGTCTGGTCGACGATCCATATCCCAGGACAGGGTCGGAGTCCGATGCCGGGCTGGTGCCGGTGGCGAGCGCCGCCAGGATGGCGTCGAGCGCCGCGCGGACGCGCCTCGCGGCGTCGGGGACCGATTCGCCACCCGGAGCGTGATGCCCGATGGGATCGAGGCGCCACGCCTCAAGCTCCGTGCCGAAGCGCGCAATCACCTCCGCGTGCTTGAGCCCCTCCCACTCGCCCTGCGCGATCTCCACCAGCCGCTCGTCGGGGTGGACCGGCACCTCCCCGTTGCGTGCCGCCGCGATGGCCGCGGCAGTGCTTGCCGCGCGGCGAAGCGTCGAATGCCAGATACCAATAGGCGGCGAGGTCGGGAGCGGCAGGGCGGGAGGCGCGCCGGAATCCCGCAGCCGCGCGGCGACGAGCGCGGCCTGTCGCTCGCCGGCGGGCGAGAGCGGAGGGTCCTGGCTTCCCTGGAAGCGTCCCTCCGTGATCCACGTCGACTCGCCGTGGCGGACGAGCGCGAGCGATCCTTCGACGCCGCTCAGTCGAGGCGGATCAGCCACAGGTCCAGGACGGCCTCCTGACTCCTGATGCGCTCTGCGACGGCCGGCGAAACCGAATCGTCGAGCGCCAGGATCATCAGGGCGTCGGCGCGGGGATGGGTGCGGGCGAGGTGCATGGCGCTGATGTTGACGTCCGCCTCGCCCAGGATGCGCCCGATGGTGCCCATCGTTCCGGGCCGGTCCTGGTGACGCGTCACGAGCATGTGGGTGGTGGGGCCCATGTCCAGCCAGTATTCGTCGAGGCGCACGAGGCGCGATTCGCCGGACGCGACGGTTCCGCCGACGGCCGTGGTCGAGCCGGACAACGTCACCAGCGACGAGTAGCGCCCGGCATCGGATGACTTGCGCTCGACCAGGTTGATGCCGCGCGCACGCGCGAGGGTGGGTGCATTGACGAGGTTGACGCGGACCTCGGTGTGCTGCTCGAGCAGGCCGCCGAGGGCTGCGGCGACCAGCGGCGACGTGTCGTGGTTGGCCAGTTCTCCCGCCACCTCGAGCGTGAGGCCCTCGAGGTCCGGTGAGAACTGCGCATAGAACTGACCAAGCGTCCTGGCCAGCGGCAGGTACGGCGCCAACGCCTGGGCTGTCTCGGCGGTCAGCAGGGGAGCGTTGACCGCGTAGCGGGCCGGCCTCCCGGCCAAAACGTCGAGGACCTGTTCGGCGGCTTCCACGGCGACGCGGGTCTGGGCCTCGGCGGTCGAGGCGCCGAGGTGCGGCGTGAGAATCGTGTTGGGGGCCGTGAGCAGCGGCGATTCGCGGGGCGGTTCCGCGGTGAAGACGTCGACGGCCGCGCCGCCGAGCTTGCCGTTCGTCAGGGCGGCGGCCAGCGCGTTCTCGTCGATGACGCCGCCGCGTGCGACATTGATGAGGAACGCGTCGGGCTTCATGGTCGCGAGCTCCTTCGCGCCGATCAGGTTGCGCGTCGAGCGGGTGAGCGGGACGTGGACCGTGATCACGTCGGCCGTCTTCAACAGCTCCGCGAGCTTCGTCAGGCGCACCCCATGGTTTGCCGCCGCGTCCTCGGTGACGTACGGGTCGTGGCCGAGGACCTCCATCTCCATCCCGCGCGCACGGTCGGCGATGGCCATCCCGATCTTGCCGAGGCCGACGATGCCGAGGGTCTTGCCTCGGAGTTCCCTTCCGGTGAACGCGGCGCGTTTCCACTCGCCCTGCCGGAGCGAGGCGTCCGCCGCAGGAACGTGGCGCGCCAGCGCGAAGAGCAGCGCCAGCGTGTGCTCGGCAGCAGCGATCGTGTTTCCCGTCGGCGCGTTGACGACGGTGACGCCGGCGTGGGTGGCGGCCGCCAGGTCGATGTTGTCGACGCCGACGCCAGCGCGTCCGACGACGACCAGTCGGGCGCCTGCGGCAATCGCCTCGGCGTCGACCTGCACGGCGCTCCGCACGAGCAGCGCCTCGTAGTCGGGGAGTGCCTCCAGGAACGCCGACCGCTCCAGGCCCGTGCGCACGTCGACATCATGGTCGCGGCGCAGAATCTCGAGCCCCTCCTCGGCGAGGGGCTCGGCGACGAGGATTCGCCGGCGCGTCTGGATGGACGGGGCGCGATCGAGCATCACGGGCGCCCGTTCGCTCAGGCCGGCTGGGCGAGGACGGGGGTGCGCGTTTCTGGGGCCTGCCCGGACGCTGCCGCGGCGTCGGCGGCCGCCTTGGTGGCCACCCCACGCGTGACCGGAACGCCGATGGCGACGGCGGCCTCCTCAAGGATCTCGAGCGAGCGAAGAATGTCATCCACGCTGACCCCGCCCAGGTGGCCCACGCGGAAGAGCTTGCCCGTGAGGCTGCCCTGCCCGCCCGCCAGGACGAGCCCGCGCGCGCGGACCTCCTTGCTCAGGGCGGACCACTCGACACCTTCCGGGACGAGCGCGCTCGTCACGGTGTTGGAGGCGTGCTGCGGGTCCGCGAAGAGTTGGATGCCCATGGCGCTGAGCCCCGCACGGGTTGCTGCACCGCAGGCGGCGTGGCGCGCGAAGATCGCGGGGTAACCCTCGGCCTCGATCAGCCCGAGGGCGACGTCCAGGGCGAAGCAGACCCCAACGGCGGGCGTCCAGGGCGTCTCGCCCTTGGTGGCGCTGTCGCGGTGTGCGGCGAGGTCGAAGTAGAAGCGCGGCATCGTGGCGCGTTCGGAGGCCTCCCAGGCACGCGGCGAGACGCTGGCCATCGCGAGGCCGGGCGGCACCATCCAGCTCTTCTGGGAGCCGGTCACGACCACGTCGAGGGCCCACCCGTCCGTCTCGAAGGGGACCGCTCCGAGGCCGCTGATGCCGTCGACGAGGATCAGGGCGTTGGGTGCCTCGGCATGAACCGCGGCCGCCAGTGCCTCGAGCGGGTTCGTGACGCCGGTCGAGGTCTCGTTGTGGGTCAGCAGGACGGCCTTCGCGGGCTTGCCTGCCGCGGCGAGGTCCTTGAGCGCGGAGCGCACGTCGTCGGGCTCCGCGGCGTGGCCCCATCCAACGTCGTGCTTGGTCACGTCGGCGCCGTAGCGAGTGGCGATCTTGGCGAAGCGATCCCCGAAGACGCCAATGCTGATGGACAGCACGCTGTCGCCGGGGGAGAGGAAGTTGACGATGGCCGCCTCGAGCCCGCCGGTGCCCGAGCAGCTCATGATCAGGACGTCGTTCTCGGTCTTGAAGCCCTTCTTCAGGCCCGTCGTGACGCGGCCGAGCAGCTCCTTGAACTCGGGGCCGCGGTGGTTGACCATCTGCCGCGAGCCGGCCTCGCGGACGGCGTCCGGAAGGGGCGTCGGGCCGGGGATGCGCAGCTGGGTCGTCTCGGACACGGCGGGACTCCTTGGGTCATGCGGGCGCGCTCAAAGTGGGTGACGGCTTGGCATCCCGATGGTAGCCGGACAGTGCCGACCGCGTCGATGACCTCGGGTTGCGCCTGGGTCGCGGCTCGGTGGTCGGCGAGTGGTTGACCGCCATGGGCCGCGGGCCCATCCTCGACCGTGCAGTCCGATTCAGATCGGACGGCGTCTCCGATCGGAGGAAACGGCGCGAGATGGCCAAGCAACCCTGCATGTCGTGCGGCGACGAGACCACGGCCGGAAGCCCGCTCTACACGGGGCGCGCCGAGCTGGAGGCGATCGACGGCCAGCCGGGCTTCGTATGCAGCGACTGCAAGGTCCGGATCACCGGACACGACCGAGGGCAGCTGACGGCCGCCCACGTGCGCAGGCTCCGTGGAGGCGCTTCCGCTTCCCGTGCCGGAATGACGCAGGACGGCTGACCCAGCCCGTGCCCGCGCGACGACCGGCAGGAGCCACTCCGCAACCTCTCGACCTCACGGGAACGTCCGCCCACGCGCCGCTCGCGGCGCGGATGCGCCCGCAGACGCTCGAGGAGTTCGTCGGGCAGCCCCACCTGGTCGGCGAGAAGGGTGCTCTGCGGCGAATGGTCGACCGGGGCCACCTCGCCTCGATGGTGCTGTGGGGACCGCCGGGGACCGGCAAGACGACGCTGGCGCGACTGCTCGCGGATGCGGTGGACGCGCCATACGAGACGCTCAGCGCCGTGATGAGCGGTGTCGCGGACGTCCGCGCCGTGATCGCTCGGGCGCGCGAGTGGATCGACCGGGGCGGTCGGTCGACCGTGCTCTTCCTCGACGAGATCCACCGCTTCAACAAGGCGCAGCAGGACGCGCTGCTGCCGCAGGTCGAGGACGGCACCATCACCCTCATCGGCGCGACCACCGAGAACCCCTATTTTGAGGTCAACTCGGCCCTGCTCAGCCGGCTGCGCGTCTTCCGGCTGGAACCGCTGACCGACGAGGAGGTCGGGCTGATCGTGGACCGCACGCTGGCCGATGAGCGCGGCTTCGGCGGGGGCGTGGCGCTGCCGGACGACGCGCGCCAGCACCTCGTGGCGATCAGCGCGGGTGACGCGCGCGCGGCCCTCAACGTGCTGGAGGCCGCGGCGGCCATGGCGGGCGCTGACCAGCCGGATACGCCGAAGCCGGTGGCGCCCACCCTCGAGGAGGTCGAGGTTGCGGCGCAGGAACGCATCCTCAGCTACGACCGCGCCGGCGACGGCCACTACGGGACGGTCAGCGCGTTCATCAAGAGCATGCGCGGCAACGACGTGGACGCCTCGCTCTACTGGCTGGCGACCATGGTTGCGGCCGGCGAGGATCCCAAGTTCATCATGCGGCGAGTGATCATCTGCGCCTCGGAGGACGTGGGCAACGCCGACCCGCGGGCACTCCAGGTGGCGGTCGCGGCGGCCGCTGCGCTCGAGTGGGTCGGTCTCCCTGAAGCGCAGTTCGCACTCGCCCAGGCCACCGCGTACGTGGCCAGCGCCCCGAAGTCGGACTCGATCGGCCGTGCATATGGCGCCGCCATGGCCGACGTGATGCAGCACGGATCGCTGCCCGTACCCCCGCATCTGCTGTCGGCCGGGCATCCGTTGCTGAAGCGGCATGGGTTCGGCGTTGGATACAAGTTCCCGCACGACTTCGAAGGCGACGACGTCGAGCAGCAGTACCTCCCGCACGCATTGGCCGACCGGCGCTACTACGTCCCGGGGGACCAGGGCTATGAGGTCATGCTCGCGGCGCGGATGGCGGCCCGCGACGAGGCGCGCCGAACCGCAAAGGCGCAGGGGAGGCCGCGCCGGAAGAACCGGCCCTCGCCTCCGACCGCGGGGATGGCTGACGCCATGAAGCCCGCGGCCGAGGGTCGGAAGCGGATTGCGGAGAAGCAGAAGCGGGACGCCAATGGAGAAGCGATCTGATCCGCAACCTGGATCGGGTTCACGCGGCCGGGGGCGAGCCGACCGGGATCAGTAGATGCCTGACAGCCCAAGTACGACGAGCACGATCCAGAGCAGCAGCAGGATGCCGAAGAGGCTGGCGCCGACGAGCGCGATGCGCCTGAGGTCCTGGCCCACGTAGACGTACTCCGTGGCGGCCTTGGCCGCGAGCAGGCTGTTGGGCTTGACCTTGACGCGGCCCGGGGTCGATCGGGCGACGGCAGCGGCGTCCGCCGGGGTCTCGGCGCGGATCGGCTCCGCCTGATCGGTGGTGATGAGGGTGGTCGCCTGGACCTCGCTGGGCATGGGCTGTGCTGGCGCGAGGGGAGCACTGACCGGGCGTGGCAGCGCGGTTCGGACCGAATTGGGTCGAGACGAGGCCGGCCGGGCACCGGGTCGGCTGCTGACCGTCTTGACGCGGGTTCGTTTGGCCAAGCGTAGGGATCCTCAAAGCGGGCGGCGCGACGGGCGATCGTGCGCACATGCGAGGTGGCGAAGGATAGCATCGCGAGCCAGCCCGGCCGGTAGAATCGACGCGATGCAGCCCTTCCTCGACGCCCTGTCGGCAAACGCCGGCTCGATCGCGCTCGCCGGCCTGCTCGTCGGGATTCTCGCGTTTCTCCTTGCATGGCGGGCAAGCCGGCGCGCTGGTGCCGCCGCCAAGGTGGGGCCGCCGGCCCTCGGCCTCGTCGAGGATCCGGCGCTCGATCGGATTCTCTCGGCGCAGATGGGGCGCCTGGACGGCCTGACCAATGAGCTCCAGGCGCTTGCATCGCGAACCCGCGGCGTAGAGGCGCAGGGCCGCCGTGCGATCCAGAGCATCGGCCTGGTGCGCTTCAATCCCTTCGAGGACACCGGCTCCAACCAGAGCTTCGCGGTGGCGCTCCTCGACGCCGACGCCAACGGCGTCATCCTCTCGAGCCTGCACTCGCGCCAGTCGACGCGCATGTACCTGAAGGCCATTTCGGGAGGCCGCTGCGAGGCCGCCCTGTCGTCCGAGGAAGAGCAGGCACTCCAGGAAGCGCGGAGTGGTGTGACAGCGTAGCTGGCACGAGCGGCGTCCATGGTTGCGCCATGAGCGTTCAAAGTCGGGGTCCCGCGCACATCACGGCCCTTCCGCACGAGGTCCATGGCCCGCAGCCGGAAGCGCCGGTCTCGCTGGAAACCGTCAGGCCGCTGCTGCGGGGCCTCAATCGTGAGCAACGCCGCGCCGTGACGCACGGGGAGGGACCGCTCCTCGTCGTGGCAGGTCCCGGGACGGGCAAGACGGAGGTCATCACCCGGCGCATCGCCTGGCTGATCGCCACCAAGCGGGCCAAGCCGTCGGAGATCCTGGCGCTGACCTTCACGGACAAGGCCGCGGACGAGATGCAGGCGCGCGTGGACGTGCTCGTCCCCTACGGGCGGGCGGATGCGGCGATCCACACCTTCCATGCCTTCGGAGACCGGCTGCTGCGGGAGTTCGGGTTCGAGCTCGGCCGCACGAACGCCCCGAGGGTGGTCAGCCGCGCGGAGGCCGTCGTGTTGCTGCGCGAACACCTTTTCGAGCTCGGTCTTGGGCGTTACCTGCCCCTCGCGGAGCCGACGCGCTTCCTCGGCGCGCTGACCGGCCTCATCAGTCGCGCCAAGGACGAGGGCGTCACGGCAGACGAATACGGCGCGTTCGCAGCGGAGCTGCGGGCCGGGGGTGAGGCGGTGCTGGCGACCGCATCCGAGCCCGGGGAGCGTGAGATCGCAGAGGCGCTGGTCCAGGAGGCGATCGGGCACGATGAGCTGGCGAAGGCATATGTCCGCTACGGGCAGCTCCTGGCGGAGCGCGGGCTGGTTGACTTCGGGGACCAGGTGGCGCTCGCCCTGCGGTTGCTGGAGGAACGCCCCGCGGTCCGGGCGGACGTGCATCGGCGCTACCGCTACCTGCTGGTGGACGAGTTCCAGGACACCAACCCCGTCCAGCTCGCCCTGGTACGGGCCATTGCCGGCGAGCGCAGCAACGTCACGGTCGTCGGCGACGATGATCAGGCCATCTACACCTTCCGTGGCGCGGCGGTGGAGAACATCCTGGGCTTCGGAGCCTCGTTTCCGGAGCTGCGACGCGTGGTCCTGCGCCGGAACTACCGCTCGCGCGCACCCATCCTGGCCGCGGCACAACGCCTGATCCGCCACAACGAGCCGCATCGCCTCGACGGGCGCGACGGCGTCGACAAGACGCTCGTTCCGCATCGCCGTTCGCGGCGGCCGCTGCCGGTGCGCCACGTCGGGTACCGGACCGTCGCGGAGGAGGCGGACGGCGTCGCCGCCTCGATCGCGGACCGGGTCGCAGCCGGAGAATCGCCGTCGGACTTCGCGATCCTCGTTCGCACCAACGCCGACGCCGAGGGCTTCCTGCGGAGCCTCGACCTGCGCGACCTCCCATGGCACTTCAGCGGGGCTAGCGGCCTCTATGCACGCCGCGAGGTGCGGGACCTGCTGGCCTTCCTGCGCGCCGTCGCCAACCCCGACTCGTCGGTGGATCTCTACGCCGTCGCGTCGGGGGATCCCTACCGCCTCGGCGGCGAGGATCTGACCGCCGTGCTGGAGGCTGCGCGCCGCCGACACCGTTCTCTCTGGGCGGTTTGCACCGAGCTGGTTGAGCAGCCGGGCCTTCTGCGCCTGGACCGGACGAGCCGCACAGCGGTCGAGCGACTGGTCACGGACATGCGTGACGCCATCGGCGCGTCGCACACGCTGCCGGCAGGAGACGTGCTCTATCGCCATCTCAAGCGGAGCGGCCGCCTTGCGACCTTGATCGCGTCCGCCGAGCGGGGGGACGATGCCGCCCTTCGCAATGTCGCGCGCTTCTTCGAGATCGTGCGTGCCCAGGCCGCGCTGCTCACCGAAGACCGGCTGCCGTTCCTCGTCCCGCATCTCGGCACTCTCATCGAGGCCGGCGATGACCCTGCGGGCGCAGATGCCGAAGATCTGACGGACGCGGTCTCCGTGCTCACGGTCCACAAGGCCAAGGGCCTCGAGTTCCCTGTCGTCTTCCTCGTGGGGCTCGCGGAGGGACGGTTCCCCGTGCGTGGACGCCGAGACCGGCTGCCACTGCCGGATGCGCTCCGCCGGACCGTGCCGCTCGAGGATGAAGCGCCGTGGTCCGAGGAGCGACGCCTCTGCTACGTCGCGATGACGCGAGCCCGTGACGAGCTGATCCTGAGCAGCGCGTCGGAGAGCAGCAGCGGGCGCCGGCGCCGGCCCTCGCCGTTCGTGGCCGAGGCGCTCGACCAACCGCCCGCCGCCCGGCCCGAGGAATCGGGAACGGAAGGGACCGTTGCGCGGCTGCTCGCCGGGCTCGAGCCCGCTCATCCCGTGCCCGCTGCGGGCCCCGCATCGGCCACGCCGGCCCTCGATCCCGATCGGACGCTCAACCTGAGCTACTCGCAGCTCGACGACTATCTCTCATGCCCGTTGCGTTACCGGTTGCGCCACGTCGTGCGGGTGCCCACGCCGCCGCACCATGCGCTGGTGCTCGGCAATGCGCTCCACCAGGCCGTGGCGGCGTTCCACTCCGCGCGGATGCGTGGGCGGACGATGTCGGAGGCCGAGCTGATCGACGTGTTCGTCACGCACTGGTCGGGCGAGGGATTTCTCTCGCGCGAGCATGAGGAAGCGCGCTTCGCGTCCGGGCAGGGTGCCCTCCGCCGCTTTCTCGAGGAGCAGCTGCGGGACGGCGCCGCGGTGCCCGCCGCCGTGGAGCGCCCCTTCTCGGTCCGCCTCGGGCGCGACACCGTGCGCGGCCGCTACGACCGGCTCGACGAGACGCCGGAGGGAACGGTCATCACGGATTACAAGTCGAGTGACGTGCGTGACCCGAAGAAGGCCGCCGAGAAGGCGCGCGATTCACTCCAGCTCCAGCTGTACGCGCTGGCCCACCAGGCCGAAACCGGGGAGCTGCCCGCGGCCGTCGAGCTGCACTTCCTCGAGAGCGGCGTGACCGGGCGGGTGACTCCCGACCCGGTGCGCCTCGAGAAGACCCGCAAGACGCTCGAAGCGGCCGCGGAGGGCATCCGGGCCGGCCACTTCGAGGCGCGTCCCGACTATCTCTCGTGCGGGTACTGCCCGTTCCGTGAGATCTGCCCCTCGAGCGCGGCCTGAGCGGACGCGTTCTGCTGGATAGACTGCGATGGATGTACCTGCGGGACCGTCTTGCCAACGTGACGCTGATGGTCGCGGCGCTGGCAGCCTGGGCAGGCGTCGCGTTGCTGTTCACCACCCATTCGCCATTCGACGTCTCCGGGCAGGGCGACGCGCCGATCGAGATCGCCGGCGCCCTGCTGCTCGGGCTGGCCGTGGCGCTCAGCCTCGGGCCGCTCTTCTGGCTCATGGCCTTTGCGCGCCGGCGTCGCATCGCGTACCGCGGTGACTGGGTTCGCGCCGCGCGGCGAGCGCTCATCGTCGGCTTCGTGGTGGCGCTCATGGTTGTCATCCGGGCCTTCGGCGCG
This sequence comes from Candidatus Limnocylindrales bacterium, assembly GCA_038237595.1. Taxonomy (GTDB): domain Bacteria; phylum Chloroflexota; class Limnocylindria; order Limnocylindrales; family CSP1-4; genus JAFMJV01. Next base: position 16,055 of record JBBRYO010000002.1, read on the forward strand.
TTCAGCCTGCCGCTGGCCGCATTCGTGGTGGCGATGGCGCTCTTCGTGGAGCTGAGCCTGACCTTCCGCCGCTGAGGCAGGCGGGCGTCCGCCCGGCTGGCGTAGCATTCGCGAACGCGCCCTGCTGGACCTGCTGCAAGAACCCGTTGCAAGGAACCGGCGGTGCGTCGCGCGCGAGGTTCCGCGCCATGCCCCAGCTCCCGGATCCGGCCGAGTCCGACTATGCCCAGCTGAACGGCTGGGATCGGCCCTTCCCGACCTTCGATCCCCCTGAGATTCCCAACTACATCGGCGCGGTCAGCTTCTGCAAGCGACCCGTGGTGGAGGACGCGGCGGAACTCGCTCGTCGTCGGCCCGACGTCGCGATCATCGGCGCTCCCTTCGATGACTCCGTGAGCTACCGGCCGGGCGCTCGTTTCGGGCCGCGCGCGATCCGCCAGGCGACCTACACCCAGGGCGGCTACTCGCTCCAGCTGGACGTGGAGCCGTTCGAGATCCTCGATGTGGTCGATGCCGGGGATGCGAACGTGGTTCCTGCCTGGATGGAGCGCGGCCACGCGGTGATCTTCCGGAAGGTGCTGGAAGTCGCATCGTCGGGCGCGATCCCGATCATCCTCGGCGGCGACCACTCGATCACGTGGCCGAGCGCCACGGCGGTCGCGCAGGTCCGGGCGCCGCGCAGCATCGGCATCGTCCACTTCGACGCGCACGCCGACACCGCGGACGCGGACTGGGGCGTTCTTGCCGGCCACGGGACGCCGATGCGCCGCCTGATCGAGTCGGGCGCCGTGGCGGGCAAGAACTTCGTCCAGGTCGGCCTGCGAGGGTACTGGCCTCCCGCCGATGTCTTCGAATGGATGAAGGCGCAGGGCATGCGCTGGCACTTCATGACCGAGATCGAGGAGCGCGGTGCAGAGGCGGTCGTGGACCAGGCCATCGCGGAGGCCCTCGACGGCCCCGACGCGATCTACTTGTCGCTCGACATCGACGTGCTCGATCCGGGCATGGCTCCTGGGACCGGCACGCCCGAGCCGGGCGGCATGCTGACGCGGGAAGTGCTTCGCGCGGTCCGCCGCATCGTGGGGAGCGTCGAGCTGGCCGCGATGGACATCGTGGAGGTCTCGCCGCCGTATGACCACGCCGAGATAACCGCGATGGCCGCCCATCGCGCGGCGCTCGAGGCAATCAGCGCCCTCGCGGTGAAGAAGCGGGCCGGCCGCACGGTGCGCTTCGAGAACGCCATGACCGCCGCAACGGCCGTTGGGGCGGGCACGCGCGTTGACGACGGCAAGCACGTGGATCGGGCCCTGGCCGCCGCGGTCGCCGCGAAGGACGCCCTCCGATGACCGTCTCCGACCCCTCGAAAGCCGCCACGGACCTGCCGCACGCAGACGTCAAGGCGCAGATCGCCGCGGCCGTCGAATCGGCACGTCCCGAGATCCTCGAGCTGTCGCATCGCATCCACGCCAACCCCGAGGCCGCGTTCGAAGAGACCCAGGCGGCAACCTGGGTCGCGGAGGCGCTGGAACGGCACGGTTATGCAGTGGAGCACCCTGCCGGCCGCCTCGAGACTGCGGTTCGTGCCCGGCTGACGGGCGGCCTCGGGCCCGACGGGCCGCGCATCGGAATCCTCGCCGAGTACGACGCGTTGCCGGGCCTCGGCCACGGCTGCGGGCACAACACGATGGCAGCCAGCGGCGTCGGCGCGGCCATCGCGCTCGCGGCCATCGCGCCGCGGTTGCGCGGAGAGGTTGTCTTCCTTGGCACACCCGCGGAGGAGCGCGGCTCTGGCAAGCAGTTCATGCTAGACGACGGCCTCTTCGCGGGCATCGACGCCGCGCTCCTCTACCACCCGTGCGACCGCAACCACGTGGAGACGCAGGCGCTCGCGAGCGAGGACGTCGAGGTCACCTTCACCGGCCTCCAGTCCCACGCGGCGGCTGATCCATGGAAGGGCCGCAACGCCCTCGACGCATTGGTGTTGCTCTTCAGCTCGATCGGATTGTGGCGCCAGCAGTTGCGGCCGGAGGCGAGGGTCCACGGCATCGTGCTCGAGGGCGGCACGGCGGCCAACATCATTCCGGCGCGGACGCGGGCCCGCTTCATGGTCCGCAGCATGGACATGGAGTACTTCGCGGAGCTCAAGACGCGGTTCGCGGAGATGGTCCAGGCCGCCGCGCTCGCAACAGGCTGTACGGGCGAAGCGGCGTTCTCGGGTGGCTCGAGCGCCATCAAGTTCAACCGCACGATCGGGGACCGCTTCCGCGCCAACATGGAGGCCCGGGGGATCGACGACATGGGACCCGATCCATTCCTCGGCAGCACGGACATGGGCAACGTGAGCCAGGCGCTGCCGGCGATCCACCCGGACCTGGCGATCTGCGAGGAGGGCGTCGCCGGGCACTCCACGGAGTTCCGCGACGCGGCCGCGACGCCGCGCGCCGACGAGACGACGCTCACCGCAGCGACCCTCGTCGCCCAGACCGCGTACGACCTTTTTGCCGAGCCTGAGCTGGTGGCCGCGGCCTGGCGCGAGTTCCGGGGTGACTGACGCGGAGACGCTGGCGCGGTACTACGACCTCGACCTGCGCGACGATCCCGGCGACCTCGACCTCTACCTCGCCCTGGCGGCCAGGACCGGCGGGGCCGTCCTCGAGCTGGCCTCAGGATCCGGACGCATCGCCGTGCCGCTGGCAGCGGCCGGATACGCGGTCACCGGCGTCGACAACGACCCCGCGATGCTGGCGCGCGCCGAGCTCGCCTGGGCTCGCCTCCTCGACGAAGCGCCCGATCGACCGGCTCGCCCCGACCGACCCAAACGCGAGCCTCGCCGAGGGCCCCGTTCGCACGGCACGCTCGACCTCGTGGAGGGGGACCTGACGACCGTCCGGCTCCGGGACCGCTTCGGCCTGGCGATCCTGGCGCTCAACACGCTGCTGCTGCTCGAGCGGCCCGAGCGCCAGCTCGCCGCACTGCGCACACTGGCGGCCCACCTTCGACCCGACGGGCTCGCCGTGGTCGACATCTGGCTCCCCGGTCCGGAGGACCTCTCGATCTACGACGGCAGGCTGCTGCTCGAATGGATCCGCGACGATCCGGAGACCGGGGACCGCGTCGTCAAGCTCGACTCGGCACGTTTCGACTCGGCCACCGCAACCGTCGTCCTGAGCCAGCTCTTCGACGCGTCATCCGCCGACGGAGGCCCGCTTCGACGTACCGCTCGCAGCGACCGGCTGCGGCTCATCGGGGCGCACGAGCTGGTTCGCATGGCCGAAGACGCCGGCCTCGCCGTGGAGGAGCTGGCAGGGGACTATCGGATGGGGTCCTTTGGTCCCGGCGATGAACGGGCCATCCTGGTCGGTCGGTTGGTATAGTCGGAACGTGCCGAGCTCGTCATCGCAGATTCGCCTGCTCCTCGTCGAAGACGTGGCCCAGGTTGCCCAGTACATCCGCAACCTGCTGAACTCACTGGATCAGGAGAAGCTGCTGGATGTGCTGCCCGACGGCCGGCACGTCCTCGACCAGATCCGCGAGGTCCGCCCGGACATCCTGATGGTCGACGCCCTGCTCCAGCTGCCGACCGACCGCATCGCGGAGAGCGACCTGGGTGGACGTGCTCTGGCGCGATCCGTCGGGGATCGACATCCTCCTCGCCCCGCCGCGCGTCGAGATGGCCGAGATGGTCACCACGCGTGACCTCGAGAAGGTGCTGTCGTTGCTGAAGCGCGTCTACAACATCGTGATCATCGACACGCCGACGACCCTCAACGACTCCGTCCTCGCCTACCTCGACGCGAGCGACGGGATCCTGCACATCGTGACCTTCGACACGACCACCATCTCAAATACGAAGGCCATCGCCCGGACCTTCCAGGCGATCGGCTATCCGCCGGAGAAGATCCGATACGTCCTCAACCGGTCGGACTCGACCGGAGGCATGGACCCGAAGGATCTCGCAAGGGAGACCGGCCGGCAGCCCGAGTTCGCCGTCATTTCGGACGGCCGCCTGGTGGTCGAATCGAACAACCAGGGCGTGCCTTTCGTGCTCTCAGACCCCGGCGCCCAGATCAGCCAGGACATCGTGCGGATCGCGCAGGCGCTGACGGCGCCGGCTGCTTTGCCGGTGGCGGTCGCGGCCCGACGCTGAACGGTATGCCCGACGAGCGTCCCATCGGGTTCTTCGACTCTGGCGTTGGGGGGCTGACGGTGCTGAGGGAGGTCCTGCGGCGCCTGCCATCCGAGTCGACGGTCTATCTCGGGGACAACGCGCGGACGCCCTACGGCCCCCGCTCGGACGAAGAGGTCATCCGCTTCAGCACGGAGTGCCTCGATGAGCTGGCGGCACGCGACGTCAAGGCCATCGTGGTGGCGTGCAACACTTCCTCGGCCGTGGCGCTGGCCGATCTGCGGCGCCGTTACGACGTTCCGATCCTGGGCGTGGTGCGGCCCGGTGCCGCCGCCGCAGCCCTCACTACGCGCAATCGCCGCGTCGGGGTGATCGCGACGCAGGCCACGGTCCGTTCGCGCGCCTATTTCCAGGCGATCAAGGACGAGAACCCCTTCATCGAGGTCTACGAGCACGCAACCCCGGAGCTTGTGCCGCTCGTTGAGGCCGGCTTTCTGAACGGGCCGGTAGCTGAGGCGGCCGTCGAGCGGGCGATCGCGCCGCTGCTGACCGAGGCGGATGGCGCAGGCGACTCGGTCTTTCCGCGCGGTCGCTCGGGACGGATCGACACGCTACTGCTCGGCTGCACCCACTACCCGCTGCTGGCACCGATCATCGAGCGCCTCGCGGGGCCCGGGATCGCCGTGATCGACTCGGCCTCCGCGACCGCAAGCGAGCTCGTACACCTGCTCGAGGTCGAAGGCCTCAGCGTCCCGTCGGGCGCCACTGCGTCACACGTCCAGCTGACGACAGGCGACCTCGACGCCTTCCGGCGCTCGGCTGAGCAACTGTTCGGCAGCCTGTTCCCCCAGGTCGAGCCGGCCACCGTGGGCGCGGCATGAGCCCGGCAAACACGACGTCCGCCACGTGGCGCGGCGCCTTCGAGGCCGCTGACCGCCTGGCTCGCAGCCGCGCGCTCCAGGTCGGGGTGGCCATCGGCGTGGGGCTCGTCGCACGTCGCGTCGCGTCCCAGGCCAACCGCGTGGCCGACCGCGGCCTCGTGGACTGGCATCGCGCCGAGCGTATCGCCACGTCGCGCCTCCGCCGCGCACCCGGATCGCTGTCGCGCGCCGAGCTCGAAGGCGCCGCCCCGGCCTACGAAGCCGCGATGTCGCGCATCGTGCCCATCCTCGAGCAGCGACTGGGTGCGCCGCTCCCCGGGGTGGTGGAGCGCCACGAGGTCGTGGATCGCGCGGGTTGGGCGCGCGCGAACATGGGCACGTTCAAGGAGCTGGTCGTTCACCTCGAGAAATTGCTCCAGACGCCTGGCGGCAACGGCATGGGCGCGGGCATGGCCGCCATGGCCAACCGCTTCGTGGCCACGCGCCAGATCGGCTTCCTGCTCGGATATCTCGGCACGCGCGTCCTCGGCCAGTACGACGTCGCGCTCCTTTCCGCGGAGGTCGCACCCGGCCGCCTGCTCTTCGTCGAGGAGAACATCCGCCAGACCGCCGCGCTCCTCGGCGTTCCGCTCGACGAGTTCCGGATCTGGATCGCGCTCCACGAGGCGACTCATGCCTTCGAGATGGAGGCGCATCCGTGGCTGCGGCCGTACCTCAAGGAGCGCCTCGAACGCCAGATCGCGCTCTTCCTCGAGGAGGCACGCACGCTCCAGGAGCGTGGCGTGCGGCACCTCGCCGAGCGCTGGCGAACGGCAGTTGCCGAGGGCGGGCTTTCCGGCTTCATGTCGCCCGAGCAGCGCGGCCTCTTCCGCGAGACGCAGCTGGTGATGAGCATGCTCGAGGGGTTCAGCGATTGGGTCATGGACGAGGTCGGAGACAAGCTGCTCCCCGACGTGACCAACCTGCGCAAGCGCTTCGAGGCCCGCCGCGGCCAGCGACGCAGGGCCATCGACCGGCTCATGGCGCGCCTTACCGGGCTCGACCTCAAGCTCGACCAGTACCGCCGCGGCGAGCGCTTCGTTTCCGGCGTCGCGAGTTTCGGCGGGGACCGCGCCATCGCGCACCTCTGGGACGGCCCGCAGGCGCTGCCGACCGAGGCGGAGATGGACGACCCTGCCGCATGGGTGCGGCGCGTCGTGCCGGCGGTGCCGTCGGCAGCCTACTGATGGCGGGACGAGTTGGCGCATCCCGCCGCGTGACGGCAGGCAGCTGATGGCCGATCGCGGAGCCGGGCCGGGCGGCGTGCCGGCCGCCATCGCACTGACCCCGATCCTGTCCGGCCGCTACCGTGCGGCGGATCTCGAGCGCATCCGTGCCGCGGCTCCCGGTGCGCACCTCGTCAGCGTCTCGCGGGAGGGTCTCGCGGACGACGACCTGACGCAGGTCGAGGCGATGCTTCGCGGCCCGCTCCCTGCGGCCATCTTCGACCGGCTGCTCGCCCGCTGCCCGAACCTGCGCTGGGTGCACTCGGCCACGGCCGGCGTGGAGCGCGTGCTCACACCACAGGCCGCAGAACGGGGCCTCGTCATCACCAACGCCCGCGGCGTCTTCTCGGAGCCGATCGCCGAGTACGTCCTGATGATGGTTCTCGCGGTCATGCGCAGGCTGCCGCAGCTGCTCGAGCTCCAGCGCGAGCGCACGTGGCAGCCTCTCGAGGCCACCGAGATGCGCGAGATCACCATCGGCATCGTCGGCCTCGGTTCGATCGGTCGCCAGGTGGCCAGGCTCGCACTCGGCTTCGGCAGCCGCGTCGTTGCGCTGCGTCGCGATACGGGCCGCGCGGACGACGATCCGGAGCTCGCCGGTATGGCGGAGGTGCTGCCGCCCGACCAGCTGCCCTCACTCCTCGCGCAGAGCGACTTCGTGGTGCTGGCGCTGCCGCTGACGCCCCAGACAGAGGATCTCTTCAATTCGGAGACACTTGCCCGCATGAAACCCGGTTCTTGGCTGATCAACGTCGCGCGCGGCCGCCTGGTCGACGAGCGGGCGCTCGTGCGCGCGCTGCGCGAAGGCCCGATGGGCGGGGCGGTGCTCGATGCATTTCGTGACGAGCCGGTGTTGCCAGAGTCGCCGCTCTACGACGTACCGAACCTGATCATCACGCCGCACACGTCGTGGTCGAGCGGGCGAGTGCTGGATCGCAGCATCGAACTGTTCTGCGACAACCTTCGCCGCTACGCGGCCGGGCAGACGCTGCTCAACGTCGTCGATCCGCGCAAGGGCTACTGAGGCGTCGTGCAGATCGCGATCGTGGGCCTTGCCCGCTCAGGCAAGACCACCGTTTTCAACACACTGACGCGCGGCCACGCCGAGACCGGTGGCTTCGGCGGCGTGACCGTCAATACCGGCGTGGTCAAGGTCCCCGACGAGCGGCTGACCCGCCTGACGGAGGTCTTCAAGCCGAAGAAGGAGGTCCCAGCCGACGTCACCTACGTCGACCTGCCGGCTCCGCCGACGACGCCTGAGGGAGCGCCCGCCGGCGACATTCCCGCCGACCAGCTGGCGCGGTTGCGCACAGCCGACGCGCTGCTCCACGTGGTCCGCGTCTTCGACGATGCGTCGGTCGCCCACCCGGAGGGCTCGATGGATCCGTGGCGCGATATCGAACAGCTGGAGCTGGAGTTCACCCTGGCGGACCTGGGCGTCGTCGAGAAGCGCGTAGAGAAGCTGCGTACCAGCGGCCGCCACGGGACGCCGGCGGAGCGCGAATCCAACGAGCGCGAGCTCGAAGTGCTGGAGCGGGTGCTCCCCGCACTCACGCAGGGGCAGCCGATCCGCGACCTGGAGCTGTCGGAGGACGATGCGCGGCGGATCCGGGGCTTCCGCTTCCTGACCGAGAAGCCGGTGCTCGCGCTGCTGAACGTAGGGGAGGGGGACATCGCCAGGGCCAACGAGCTCGTGGCGGAGGCTCGCGGCCGCATCAAGCACCGCCAGACCATGGCCGAAGCGCTGTCGGCGAAGATCGAGATGGAGATCGGCGAGCTGGACGAGGGCCAGGCGGCAGCGTTTCGCGAGGAGCTCGGGGTGGAGGGCTCGGGACTCGAACGCGTGATCCGCGTGAGCTACCAGCTGCTCGGGCTGATCAGCTTCTTCACCGCCGGCCCCGACGAGACGCGCGCCTGGACCATCCAGGACGGCGGAACGGCGGTCGACGCGGCCGCCGCGATCCACACCGATCTGGCGCGCGGCTTCATCCGCGCCGAGGTGGTGTCGATGGAGGACATCCTCGAGCTCGGCTCGATGGCTGAGGCGCGGCGCCGCGGCAAGCTCCGCTCGGAGGGCAAGACCTACAAGGTCCAGGACGGCGACGTGGTCGAGATCCTCTTCAACGTATAGGTTCGTGTAGGTTCGTGGCAGGTCCACGGCGGCGTCGACCGCGCCGGCGGCACCAGGCGAAGCCGGTCGGGGCATGGCCCCCAGCACGGTCCCGCCACTTCCCCTAGTCGTTGCCCCAGACGGCGTCGTCGACTTCCACGTCGAGGACGAGGCTGCGGAAGTCCTCTTCCTCGCGGGCGCCGACGCCGCGAAGGCGCGATCGCTCGTCGATGCCGGCGACGGCCGTCTCGCCCTCCTCGGATGAGACGTTGATGGCGACGCGCAGCTGGGTGTCATCGATTGGCAGGAAGCCGTGGGCGGTCTGCAGCTCGCGCGCAATCGCCTCGCTCAGACTGTCCTCCTCGAATGTCTCCAGAACCTTGGTCCTTGCCTCGAGCACCAGTTCGAGGAATTCCTGCTCGTCATACTCGGCGTCGTGTGCCAGCAGGATGTCGCTGAAGACCTCGTCGTCGCCTTCGTGGAGTTCGTAGAAATAGATCGTTTCGCCTTCGCGCAATGCCATGCGGCTGAGTATAGGTTGGAGGCGGACGGCCTCCACGTGCGCGGGCCGCGGCCGGCATGACGATGACGAGGCGGGATCCGCGAGGGAGCGGTGCGCCGGCATGACGATGACGAGCCGGGATCCGCGAGAACGCCGCGCGGCCGCGCGGGACGGCGGCGGCCCAGGCAACGGTCCCTGCGTGGTCGTCGTGGGTGCTGCGGCTCGCGATATCACCCCCGACGATCCGAGAGGCTGGCGACTTGGCGGGGGCGTCACCTACAGCGCGCTGACGGCAGCCCGGCTCGGGGTTCGCACCGCGGCCCTGATAGGAGTCGACCACCTGGCCGCCACGGCCTGGGAGATCGATGAGCTGCGAGCAGCCGGATGCACCGTCGTCACAGTCCCACTCGGGCACGGTCCGGTCTTCGAGAACATCGAGGCGCCGGGCGGGCGGGTCCAGACAGCGATCGAGGTGGCCGAGCCGCTTCCGGTCTCCGCGTTTCCGGCGGAATGGCGGAACGCACCCGGATGGATGCTCGCTCCGGTGGCCTCCGAGCTTCCGCCCGACTGGGCGCGGGTGCCGCCGCGCGATGCCACCGTCGCCTTCGGCTGGCAGGGGATCCTTCGCCGGCTCGCGCCCGGCGAGCGGGTGGTGCCGCTCGCGCCAGGCGCGCACGAGCTGCTCCGCCGAGCCAACATCACGGGGGTGAGCCGGCACGACCTGCTGCACGACCTCTCCTTCGACGCACTGCGGCAATTGCTCGGCACGCCATCCGAGCTGCTGCTCACCTCGGGTGACGGCGGTGGGTACCTGCTCGAACTCGGGGAGGGACAGCGCAGCCGGCTCGTCCGCTATCCGGCCATCCCGGACCGGGGCACGGTCGATCCGACGGGCTGCGGCGACGTGATGCTGGCGGCCCTGCTCGCCGCCCGAGTCGTGCTCGGCCCCGGGGCCGGCCGCCGCGGCCAGGAGCTGATGCTCGCCGCGACTGCGGCCAGTCTCAACACCGAGGGCGTCGGCCTGGACGGTGTGCCAACAGCTAACGCAATTCGAACGCGCCTGGAGTACCGCTAGCCCGCACGCGTTGGTAAACTGCCGACGGTCGACGGGGGCCTATGTCGACGAATCGATCAGCGACTGACGCGGCACGAGGAGACGATGGACGGCCTGGCCTCCAACCGCGATCCCACCACCGCGCCAAGGATCCGACGGATCGAGCCATGGTCCGCCGAACGCATCGGTGACGCGAAGCCCGGCCTCCCGGGCGATGAGTCCCGCCGCAGCGACGTCCACGGCGGCCAGTCCCGTCGCCTGCCACACACCGTCGAGCCGGCCAAGAGCCGCATACGTGACACTCAGGGCCGTGCTGCCCATGGTGCGAACGGCTCGTACCCTCGCCCGGATCTCGACGAAACGCTGAATGACTGCCTCGCTGGGCGCATCGCCGAGGTCGGCGCTCACGACCGCATCCGCAATTCGCGCCAGGCGCCGTGGGCGGACCGGACCCCCGTCCGGTTCCAGCCACGCGCCGGCGCCACGCACCGCACTGACGGTCTCGCCGTGGATCGGATCGTGAATCACCCCGCAGACGACCGTACCGTCGACCGCGAGGGCCACGCTGACGCAGAAGAACGGCAATCCCGAGGCGTAGCTGATGGTTCCGTCGAGCGGATCGACGATCCACACGCGACCCACGTCCGCGCTTGCGCGCCCGCCATCCCGGGTCATGGCCGAGCCATGCAGCCCGCTCTCCTCGCCGAGTCGCGCGTCGCGGGGGTTGTGGGCTCGCAGGATCGCGAAGATGCGTCGCTCCGAATCGCGATCGACCTGCGTGACCACGTCGTGCGGGCCCTTGCGAGTGCGCCGGCTCGCAGAGCGGAAGCCGGCGGCCACGATCGCCCCTCCGGCCAACGCAGCCTCCAGGGCCGCGGCGAGATCGGGCTCCCACTGGCGCGCCATGGCCGTCACCGTATCGGCGCCCGGCGCGCAGGTCAACGCGGCGGCGAAATGGCTGCGCCCCGGTGACGGCGCCCGCCGCGGCATTCCCGCGACCTCCTCGCCTGCGGTTTCATCGACCCAGGATGACGCGCCAGACGCGGCGAGACCTGCGCGTCGGCCTGCTGTTCGTCTCGCCATGGCTGATCGGCTTCGTCGCGTTCTACCTCTACCCGGCGCTCGCCTCGCTGTACTACAGCTTCACGGACTTCAAGATCCTCGACGCGCCGCGCTGGGTGGGCCTCGCCAACTACGTGACGATGTTCGCCGACGCGCAGTTCTGGAAGTCACTGACCAACACCGCGTACCTGGCGCTCGTGGGCGTGCCGCTCTCGGTGCTCGCGGCGCTCGGCATCGCGCTGCTCCTCAATGTCCGGCGGATCGTCGGGATCTCGGTCTTCCGAACGATCTTCTACCTGCCGGTCGTCCTGCCCACGGTCGCCACGGCGGTGCTCTGGATCTGGCTGCTGAACCCCCAGTACGGGCTCGTCAACCAGGCGCTGAGCCTGATCGGGATCGAGGGGCCCAAGTGGTTCTACGACCCCGACTGGGCCAAGCAGGGGATCATCCTCATGACCATCTGGGGGGTCGGCGATGTCGTCGTGATCTACCTGGGGGCCCTCCAGGGCGTCTCCCGCGACCTGTATGAGGCGGCCGAGGTGGACGGGGCGGGCGCCTGGGCCAAGGTCCGCCACGTGACGATCCCCATGATCAGTCCGGCCATCCTCTTCAACCTGGTGACCGGCACGATCGCGGCCTTCCAGTACTTCACGCAGGCCTACGTGATCAGCGAGGGGACCGTGGGGCGCGGCAGCGGCGCGGTCGGCGGCGTCCAGAACTCGCTCCTCTTCTACGGCCTGCACCTGTACAACAACGCGTTCCGCTACTTCAAGCTCGGCTACGCGTCGGCGCTCGCCTGGATCCTGCTGCTGATCATCCTCGGCACCACCGTCCTGATGCTCTGGCTGTCACGCCGGCGCGTCTACTACGCCGGGGAGCGCTGACATGGCGGTACGCGTCCGGGCGCAGGCACTCCCCGCCGGCGTGTGGGGACGCCGCCCATCGCTCGGCAGGCTGGTCACGTACCTCGCCCTCGTCGGCCTCGCCGCCCTGTACCTGATGCCGCTGATCTGGATGGTCAGCACGTCCCTCAAGACCGGCCCCCAGTCGGTGGCCGCTCCGCCGGTCTGGATTCCCAACCCGATTGTCGCCCAGAACTATCCGGATGCCCTGGCCAAGATCGACTTCCCGCTTGCCCTCCGGAACACGCTCATCTACGCCGTGCCGTCGATGATCCTGACGGTGCTGTCGTGCAGCGTCGTGGCGTACGGGTTCGCGCGTGTCCGCTGGCCGGGACGCGACATCCTGTTCGTCATCTGCCTTGCGACGATCATGCTGCCATCGCAGGTGACCTTCATCCCGCTGTACGTCATCTACGCCAAGCTCGGCTGGGTCGGCACCTTCCTGCCGCTCATCGTGCCGTCGCTCTTCGGGGCTCCGTTCTTCATCTTCCTGCTGCGCCAGTTCTTCCTTGGCATCCCCAGCGAGCTCTCTGACGCGGCACGCATCGACGGCGCCAGTGACCTCCAGATCCTGTGGCGCATCATCCTGCCGCTCTCCAAGCCGGCCCTGATCACCGTTGCCCTGTTCACCTTCATCGACAAGTGGGGCGACTTCTTCGGGCCGCTCATCTATCTCCGGACGCCCGACCTGTTTCCGCTCTCGGTCGCGGTCCAGGCGTTCCAATCGGCCCACAAGACCGACTGGCCTTTGTCGATGGCGGCCGCGGTCGTGATCGCCGCGCCGCTCGTCGTCATCTACTTCTTTGCGCAGCGACGCTTCATCGAAGGCATTACGTTCTCCGGGATCAGAGGGTGAAAGGAGCGGCCACAGGCTCAGTCAAGATCCACGTTGCATCCGCAGGACTTCGCACCAGAGGAGGGCTCACGCCGATGTCTCGAAGGTTCCGGGTGCCGGTTCTCATTGCCGGACTCATCCTGGTCATCACCGGTTGCGCGGGAACGTCCGCGACGCCGGTCCCGAGCGCCGTCCCGCCGCCCGCGGCGACGACGGCCACTACCCCCGTGCCGCCCACCGCTGTGGCCCCAACGCCGGTAGCCGCCACGCCCGTGCCCGCCACGGAGGCTCCCACGGCGGCGCCGGTTTCGAACCTCATCCTGCGCTACTGCTGGGGCGGCGAGGGCGAGGTCACGGCGATGGAGTCGATCATCCAGGACTTCAACGCCAGCCATCCCACGATCCAGGTGCGCGGCATCAGCGGGTCGATCAAGACCGAGGAGATCGCGGCAGCGGTCGCAGGCGGCTCGCCTCCCGACATGGTGATCATGTGCAACAACGGGGCTGTGCCGGGGTTCGCCCACGACGGCGTGATCCTGCCCATGGACGACCTCCTCACCCAGATCGGGGCAGACACGAGCGACATCATCCCCGCGTCACTCGCCTGGGTCACCTACGGGGGCAAGCTGTACGGGCTCCCGTTCCTCCAGGACACCTGGGGCTTTGCGTGGAACACCGACGAGTTCACGGCCGCGGGCCTCGACCCGACGAAGCCGCCGAAGACACTTCAGGAGCTCTGGGACTACGCCAAGAGGCTGACTCTCTACAACGCCGACGGCTCGATCAAGCAGGCAGGCTTCATCCCGGACTACCCGGGCAAGAACCTCACGGAGTTCAGCCAGCTCTTCGGCTGCAACTACTACGACGAGGCGAACAAGAAGATCACCGTCGACTCGCCCGAGTGCGTGGCGTGGTTCGACTGGTACAAGAAGTACTACACCGAGTACGACAAGAAGGGCGCCCTCACCAACCTGATCGCCAGCAAGGGCTCGGAGGACGAGGACCTCTTCTACACCGGCAAGGTCGCGATGGGCCTCTTCGGTGAGTGGCTACCGGGTAGCGCCTACGCGCCGAACTTTGCCCCGAACCTCAAGTACGAGACCGCGCCCTTCCCGTCGGACATCCCGGGCGAGTACGGTGCCGGCTTCGTCAATGGCAACGCATTCTTCATCCCCAAGGGATCGAAGGATCCCGCGGCAGCTGCGACGTTTGGGATGTACCTGATGACCGACGCGCCTTCGCGCAAGATGGCCATCCAGAACGCGAGCGTCCCCCAGCTGAAGTCGCTGACCACCGACCCGACGCTCGCGGCCGTGCCGCACTTCGGCACGTTCCTTCAGATCGCGAACTTCCCCAAGACCTGGACCAACCCGATGATCTCGCAGTGGTCCGAATTCCATGACGCCATGGACACCGCGCTCGACAGCGTGTTGACCGGTGGTGTCGCCTCGGCCGACGCCCTGAGCGCGGTCGCCAAGCAGATCCAGACCGAGCTCGACGCCAACGGTCCCTGAGTCCCGGCTCGAAGCCGTTCAGCGCGTGGGCCCCGCCTTCATTCGGGGCCTACGCGCTGCCATGCGCGCACCTGTTCGACGAGCCTGTCGGGAAAGTCCGAATAGATCGCATCGACGCCGAGATCGAGCAGCCGCGCCACGCGTCGCGGCATGTGGGCGTCCCATCCGAACGCGAGAATCCCGGCGGCGTGGACCTGCTCGAGCATCGCCGCGTCCCAACCCGACCAGCGAAGGTTGAGAGCATCCACGCCGGCGTCCGCAAGCCGCGGCAGAAATGCGGCGAGGCTGCGCGGCTCCAGGTGCGTGGAGCACACCAGCCGCACCTCATCCGAGCGCGTCCGGAGGCCCCGAAGGAGCTGAAGATCGTCGTGACATGCCCACAGCCGCCTGCTGGCTCCGGCCGCCTCCGCGACGTCAAGCATCGCGTCCGCGACGTCCGACGATTCGATGTCCAGCGACAATTCGAACTCGCTCCCGCACTCCGCGTAGAGGTCCGCCATCGCCGGAACGTCTCGCTCCCGCAGCTGCGTCGCGGTCAGGCGCGTGACGGAGGGCCGACGCGCCCCCTCAGCAGGCAGCAGGCGATCGTGGACGAGCACCGGTATGCCATCGCGCGACAGCCAGACGTCCGATTCGATGCCCTCGGCGCCCTGCTCCAGGGCCAGTCGGAAGGCGCCAAGGGTGTTCTCCGGCAGGTAGCCCGACGCGCCGCGGTGGGCGAAGGTGATCGGGACCCGACGCGAGGGGGCCATCACGGACGCACCGGGGCATCGCCGGCATGAGTCAACGTGAGCCGATGCGCTGGGACGCTCTGGCGGTGGGGCTGCGGGTGGGCGGACATCGCGGAGCATCCGCCGTCGCGCCAGAGAACACGATGGCGAGCTTCCGCCTCGCGGCCGCGGCAGGTGCGGACTACATCGAACTGGATGTCCAGCTCAGCGCCGACGGCGAGCCGATGGTCTACCACGACGAGACGCTGGAGCGAACGTCGGACGGGGAGGGACGGCTGGATCGCATGGGAGCCGCGGAGCTTGAGCGGCTCGACGCCGGCTCGTGGTTCGGGCCGCGGTTCCAGGGTGAACGGATCCCGGGCGTGACCGAGGTGCTGACCTGGCTCGAAGAGCAGCACGCAATCGGCGCCACCTTCGAGGCCAAGGGAGCCGGCACTGGAGCGCGGCTCGCGACGATGATCGCCGCCAGCCCGGTCGCGCCCCGGCTGTCGATCTGCTCGTTCGACGTGCTCGAGCTGCGAGCCGCGGCCGCCGTCGGTCCGGGCATCGCGCGGATCCTGATCGTGGACCGGGACGATCGAAATGCTGACCTGGTCGCGGCCGCACGCGATGCCGACGCCAGCGGCGTCAACGTACCCTGGGACTGGCTCGATGCCGGGGCGGTCGCGCGGTTGCACGCTGCTGGCCTCCTGGTTGCGGGTGGGACGATCGGGCTCGACGCGCTGCCGCGGTGCCTGTCGCTCGGCATCGACCTGGTCGACTCGAACGATCCCGGCCCCATCGCGACTGCTTTGCGCAGTCTGGGGGATGGAGCGTAATGGCTCGAAACCCCAAACGGCGACAGTCGACAATTGACGGTCATTGGAGGTCGGAATAGTGTGGCCCGGGCGGCGCAGCGCGGGCAGTCTGCGATCCATCGATGACGCGGTGACGCTGCACCGAGCGGCAGGGCGCGACCACGAAAGGGGAGATTGGCGATGACCACGCGCGGTTCGAGACTCGGCCTCTTCCTCGCCGTCGCGCTCGTCGTAGCGGCCTGTGCGCCGGGAGGCGCCGTGACGTCGGTACCTCCCCCGTCAACCCCGGGTGCAACGCAAACGACCACGATCGGGCCCTCGACTGGCGCGACTGGCGCCCCGGGCTCTGCTCCGGTGACCTCGGCCCAGGCGGTCACGCTCGAGTGGTTCTCGGCGCTCAATGAGAACGAGCCATACGTGGCGGCATACAAGCAGATCATCTCGAACTTCGAGGCCTCGCATCCGGGCATCACGATCCAAGTGACGTGGATGGGCCGCCAGCTCTCGACCAAGATCCGGCCGCTGCTCCAGTCGGGTACGAAGCCAGACATCGTCGAGGACGACCTCCAGATCATGTATGCCGGCCTCCAGAAGGACGGCCTGGTAGCCGACCTGACGCCCTACCTGGCGCAGAAGGACGCCTCCGGTGCCAGCACATGGAAGGATGACTGGTCTGCGGGCAGCCTCGAGCTGCTCAGCAAGCATGGAGAGCTCAACACGCTGCCGTTCTGGGTCAACGCGACGCAGGTCTTCTACGACCAGCGCACCTTCGACAAGAACGGCTTCACTGCGCCCGCCTCGTGGGACGACCTGATGGCCATGTGCGCGACGCTCAAGACGGCAAGCCTGCCCTGCTTCGGCGAGGAAGGTGGCTTCGCTGACTACAACATGTTCTGGATGTCCCAGCTGACCGATCGGCTCATGGGCCCTGACGCGCTGCTCGCGGCGGCAACCGACAAGACCGGCCAGACGTGGCTGGGGCCCGGCTACCTGGCCGCGGCCCAGAAAGAGGCGTCGCTGAAGTCCAACGGCTACCTGCCCAAGGGCTTCGAGGGCAGCCAGTATCCGGCGGCTCAGATCAGCTGGGTCAATGGCAAGTCGGCGTTCTACCTGCTCTCGGACTGGCTTCCGTCGGAGCTGGTGGACAAGACCCCGCCCGGATTCGTCTTCCGCTCGTTCCCGTTCCCGACCGTCGATGGCAAGGGCAGCACGACGGACATCGAGCTGTTCCAGTGGGGCTTCAGCCTCTTCAAGGATGCACCGCATGCGGAGCAGGCCGTCGAGTTCCTGAAGTACTTCACCTCTTCCGACGCGTTCAAGCCGCTCCAGACCGACTATGCCTTCGTATCGCCGCTCAAGACGCCGTACACCCCCAAGGACAACGCCGACTCGCAGGACAATATCCGCGCCGGAACGGCCGTGCACGGCTACATCGGCGGGCTCGTGGCGAAGGCACCCGACTACCTCCAGACGGTGCTCGAGCCGCTCAACGACAAGCTGATCTTCGGCCAGATCACCGCGGATCAGTTCATCACGCAGATCTCCGCGGCCAGCGCCACCTACTGGAAGAACCATTGATCCAACGCTGTCGATGACGCGTCGCGGCAGGGCGAAGCGCCGCCTCTTCATCCCGTTCGTCCTGCCGGCGCTGGTCGTCTATGCGGTCATCGTCCTCTACCCGGCGTTCCAGGCGTTCAACATCAGCCTCTTCGAGTGGTCGGGCTTCGGCCAGACGTCGACCTATGTCGGACTCCGCAACTTCGCAGACATTCCCACGGACCCCCTCTACCGCATCGCCCTGACCAACAACCTGGTGCTTTTCTTCGTGGGAGGGTTGGCCGTCTTCGCGATAGCCTTCCTCGCGGTGGCCGTTCTGCCAACGCTCGGCCGGCGGCGCGCGCTCTTCCGCGCCGTCGTCTTCGTGCCGCAGGTCGTGCCCCTGATCGCTCTGTCCGTGCTCTGGACGTTCGTCTACAACAACGACTTCGGGCTGCTGAACGCAATCCTGACCGCGGTCGGGATCAAGGATGCCGCCGGAACCGCGTGGATGGGACCCGACACCATCGAGGCCGCCGTCGTGGCCGCCCTGGTCTGGACGTACGCCGGCTTCTACGTGGTGCTGCTCATGGCCGCCGCGTCGCGCGTACCGCTCGATCTCTACGAGGCCTCGCTGCTCGACGGAGCCACGCGGTGGCAGACCTTCCGGTTCATCACGCTCCCACTGATCTGGAACGTGGTCGTGATCGGGCTGGTGCTCTGGATCATCGACGCCATGAACCAGTTCGATTTCGTCTTTGCCGTCGGTAGCACCACCGGGCAGCCGCGACAGGAGATCTGGACGCTGCCGATCTACATCTTCGAACAGGCCTTCGGCGAACGGATCCCGGTCTTTCGGCTGGGCTATGCGACCGCGGTCGCAGTGACGCTCGTGGTGATCATCACCGTGATGATCGTGGTGCTGCGTCGTGCTCTCCGGCGCCCTGTGGTCGAGTACTAGGCATGGCCCGGCTGCATCCGGCACGACTGCTTGATGTCGTCTCGCGCGAGGTCTCGCTCGCCCTGCTGGTCGGCTTCGCCTCGAGCATCGTCCTGGCCCTCTTCTGGATCTCGATGACAGCCTTCAAATCGAACGCGGAGCTCTTCGCCAACGTGTGGGGTCTTCCCGGCCTCCTGCAACTCCGGAACTTCGACCACGCATGGACGATCGGGGGCATGGGCAGCGGCTTCCTGAACTCGGTGTTCGTGGCCGGCGGTGGCGCAATCGGCGTGGTCGCACTGAGCGCTCCGGCTGCCTACGTGCTGAGCCGCGGCGAGTTCCGCGGGCGAGAGGCGCTCATCAACCTGTTCGCTGCCGGGATGGGAGCTCCGGCTGTACTGCTGATCATCCCGGTCTTCCTGATGCTCAACCAGGTCGGTCTCGTGGATTCGCCGATCGGCCTGGTCGCCGTGTATGTCGGCATCCAGGTTCCGTTCACGGTCTTCGTGCTCATCGGATTCTTTGCCACGTTGCCGGTCGAGCTGGAGGAGGCCGCGATCGTCGACGGAGCGTCCGAGATCGCTGTCTTCGCGCGCATCATGCTGCCCCTGGCACGTCCCGGGATCGTGACGGCGCTCGCGTTCAACCTGATCTACCTGTGGAAGGAGTTCCTGTGGGGCCTCGTGCTGTTGCGGTCGCAGGGCCACTTCACGCTGGGTGTTGCCCTCAACGCGCTGCGCGAGTCCATGTCGTTCACGGCCGATTGGGTTGGCCTGTTCGCCGCTGTCGTGATCGTCATGGGACCTGCAATCGTGGCCTACCTGTTCCTCTCGCGGCGCATGCTCGACGCGGTCGCCTTCGGCTCGGGGCGATGAAGTGAGGCTCACCGAGCGCGTCTTTCTTGTGGGGAGCGGGGAGCCGGATCTCGCCACAACGGATCCGATCGACTCGCAGGTGTACCTCGTCGATGGACGCGACGGATATCTCTGCATCGACGCGGGCGCGGGCCGCTCGATCGACGCCATCCTCGGCGCGGCTCGGGACGACGGTCTCGATCCCGAAGCGATCCGTTGGGTCGTCCTGACCCATGGCCACGCAGACCATGCCGGCGGAGCCGCTGCGTGGCGTCGCGCCCTGCCCGGCGTGAAGCTCGCGGCGTCCACGGAGGTGGGCGGCTGGCTCGCCAGCGGCGACGAGACCGCCACCAGCGTCGACCGCGCGAGGGCCGCGGGCATGTATCCCGCGGAGTACCGGCTCGCCGCATGCGAGATCGATCGCGCGTTGGCGGACGGAGACGTGATCGGGATAGGGGACGTCTCGCTCAAGGCGATCGCCACGCCAGGGCACGCTGCCGGTCACCTTGCATTTGCCGGCGAGCTGGACGGTGTGACGACGGTGTTCTCGGGCGATGCTCTGTTTCCCGAGGGCCGGATCCTGCTCCAGGACACCTGGGACTGCGACCTCCACGACGCCCTGCGGAGCGTCGAGCGGCTCTCCGAGCTTCGCCCTGAGCGCCTCTTCGCCGGACACCTCGCACCGGTGCTCGGCGGCGCGGATCGGCATTTCGCGATTGCCCTCGATCGGATCAAGCGTCTCTTGGTCCCCGACGGCCTGTTGTGAGCGGGGCCACGGCGTCCGGCGCGCTCACACCCGAGGAGCTGGACGTGCTGCTGCGGCGACCGCTGCTGGCCCGTCTGGCCACCGTCGGTGCCGACGGCTTCCCGTCGATCGCGCCCGTCTGGCACGAGTGGGACGGGGCAGCGCTGTGGCTGGTGCTCCGGGCGGCGGGCCGGCTGGTCGAGGACATCGGCCGGGACGACCGTGTCGGGCTGTCCGTCGTGGATGACGCGGACCCGGATCGCCGGGTGCAGATCCGCGGACGTGCGACCATCGTGGAAGGGCCCGGTCCTCTCCGGGGTCGGATGCTCGAGCTGACGCGCCGCATGGCCGAGCGCTACGAGGGCGCGGCCGGCCTTGAGTACACGGAACGCTCCGCGGCGTGGGCACGTGTCCTCGTCCGCGTCGACCCGGTCCAGCTGGTGACGTGGGGCTCGCCCGACTGGCATGATCGCTACAAGCCCGCCACGGAAGGAACTCCATGACCACGTTAGACCCGCAGCCGCTCCGCGAACAGTTTCCCGCCCTGGCTCGCCGGCAAGGAGGCAACCCCGTCGTCTACCTCGATGGCCCGGGCGGCACCCAGGTTCCACAGCGCGTGATCGACGCGGTGTCGAGTTACTACCGGGAGATGAACGCCAACGATGGAGGCGCGTTCGTCACGAGCGAGCTGAGTGATGCGACCGTCGACGAGGCCCACGCCGCGGTCGCCGAATTCGTGGGCGCCGCGTCTCCTGAGGAGATCAAGTTCGGCGCCAACATGACCACGTTGACCTTCCACGTGAGTCGCGCCATCACCGCGACCTTCGCGCCCGGCGACGAGATCGTGGTGACCACGCTCGATCACGAGGCGAATGTCGCGCCGTGGCAGGCGGCGGCCCGGGATCGCGGGCTCACCGTGCGCACCGTCGCGATCCACGAAGAGGACTGCACGCTCGACCTGGACGACCTCCAGTCGAAGCTCCGGCCGCGGACGAAGCTCGTGGCCGTGGGCTATGCCTCGAACGCGGTCGGCACGATCAACCCGGTGAAGGAGATCGTCGAGCGGGCCCACGCCGTCGGCGCCTGGACGTACATCGATGCGGTGCATTACGCGCCACATGGCCCCATCGACGTTCGGGCGCTGGACACCGATTTCCTGGTCACGTCGGTCTACAAATGGTTCGGGCCGCACCAGGGGGTGCTCTACGGGCGTCGCGAGATCCTCGATCAGCTCCCGGCCTACAAGGTCCGGCCCGCGCACGACCGCTTCGAGACGGGTACGCAGGCGTTCGAGCTGATCGCGGGTACCCTCGCTGCCGTCGACTACCTGCGCGACGTCGGTCGGCGCTTCGGTGACGCCGGCACGGCGCCGTCGCGCGCGAGCGATCGACGACGCGAGCTGGTTGCGGCGATGACCGCGATCGCGGCATACGAACGCACGCTCGCCGAACGGATGATCGCGGGCCTGCGCGACATCGACGGCCTGCGCGTCTGGGGGATGACCGATCCGGGTCGTTTCGGCGGGCGGACCCCCACGTTCGCGATCTCGTTCGATGCCATCGCGCCGCGCGAGGCGGCCGAACGGCTGGGCCGCAGCGGCATCTTCACCTGGGACGGCGACTTCTACGCCCAGGCGTTGATCGAGCAGCTCGGCCAGTTCGAGCGCGGCGGGGTGCTGCGGCTCGGGCTCGTGCACTACAACACGGCAGACGAAGTCGACCGGGTTCTCGGGGAGCTCCGCTCGATCGCCCGCGAGGGTGCCACGGCGCCGGCGGCCAGGGCTTCGGCCTCGGTGGCCTGACTCGTGGCGCCCGAAAAGCTCAAGGTTGCCGTCATCGGCGCCGGCTTCATCGGGCGCGACCATCTCGCCGCATACAGCGGCCGGCCGAACCTCGAGGTGGTCGCGGTGGCGGACTCGACCTTGGATACGGCCGCGGCCGCAGCAGCCGAGGTGGGCGCGCGGCCCTATGTAAACCATCGCGCGATGCTCGACGCGGAGCATCCGGACGCCGTCAGCGTCTGCGTTCCGACGGCGCTGCACCTGCCGGTGACGAGGGACGTGGCCGCGGCAGGTGCACACGTGCTACTGGAAAAACCGATGGCCGCGAGCGTCGCGGACTGCGACGCGATCGCTATAGCCTGCGAACGAGCGGGCGTCGTCCTGATGCTGGGGATGACGCACCGCTTCCATCGCGAGCTCATCGAGGCGAGGCGGCTGATCGCCGAAGGAGCGCTTGGGCCGCCGCGCCTGGCGCAGGACCTCTTCTCATTCGGGGAGAACGGTCCCTGGCCCGCGTGGTATTACGACCGCGGGCTCTCGGGCGGCGGCGAGCTGATGCATGACGCGGTGCACCTCGTGGATCGTCTCAGCTGGCTCATCGACAGCCCGATCGTCGAGGTCTTCGGCAGAACGACGAGCTATGCGCGGGGCATCGACGGCGTCGAGGACGGCGGGGTTGCTCTGCTGACCTTCGGGAGTGGAGCGGTGGCGTCGCTCTTCGTCAACCAGTCGACGTATCCGCTCCGATCCGACGCGCCGAGCGTCCCGATGCCGGGCCGCTGCGAGCTCGAGATCCACGGACCGCTCGGCTCGATCCGGTATCGCACGTGGCACGAGCTGATCGTGGACCTGGCCGGCCAGCCTTCGCGCACGCTTTCAGGCATGGAGCGCGACGAGATGCGGAGCGAGATCGACGAGTTCCTCGGAGCCATCCGGGAACGGCGGGCGCCCTCCGTTGGCGCGGCGGATGGGCGCCGCGGGATCGCCGTGGTGCAGGCGATCTACCGATCAGCGGCAGCCGGCCGCGCGGTCGCGGTGGATGAGGCAGCGGAGACGGGACCGAGGAGCGAGGCCAGTGCGAGTGCGTAGATCGCCGCCGCCGTGGTCAGCTCGGTGATCGAGACCGACTCGTTCGGGACGTGTGCCCCAGACAGCAGGCCTGGCCCGAAGGCGGGCACACACGGGATGCCACGGCTCGTCAGGACGTGCGCCTCGCTCGAGGCAGGAAAGCACCCGGGCCGCGGGGTCACACCGGTAACCGCCTTGGTGGCGCGGACCAGGGCGACGACCACCCGCGCGTCCGGGTCGAGCGTGCTTGCCGGCCATTCGTCGCCATCCGGGACGAGCGAGACGTCGAGGCGTGGCTCGTCCTGGCGCAGGCGGGCGAGGCCGCGCTCGAGTGCGTCGATCACGTCCGCGGGCTTCTGGCCGGCGATGATGCGCACGTCGCCACGCGCTTCCGCCCGGTGGGGAACGACCCCCGGCGCAACCCCCGCCTCGAGGGACGTCGCCACGTTGAGCGTAGGCCCGGCCTCGAACGGCGCTGCGAACGGGCCGCCGAAATCCACGACGTCCGGAAGGCGGTCGATGACGTGGGCCAGCGCCCCGATGGCCGTCATGGAGCCCCTTTGCGTCAACCCGCTGTGCAACCGCGGACCGCTTGCCACGAGTCGAAACCCGAAGAAGCCGCGGCTGCCGAGCGGAATGGTGTCGAACGGCTCCGCCAGCCCGGATGGCTCGCAGATGAACCCCATGTCCGGGCGGACGAACCCGCCCTCGACCAGCAAGGGCAGCCCGAGGCGTCCGTCCGCTTCCTCATCCGCGGTGAACGCGAAGGTCAGCCGACCGCGCGCCGGCAGCCCTGCCGCCCTCAGCGCCGCGGCGGCATGGAGCATCGCCGCGAGTGCTCCCTTCATGTCGGCGGCGCCGAGCCCGTAGACGCGTCCGCCTTCGATCATGGCGGGGTACGGAGGTCGCTGCCATGCCGCGTCGTCGCCGGGCGGTTTCGTGTCCATGTGACCGGCGATCAGCACCTCCGGCCCCCGCTCCGCGCCGTCGAGCTCGAAGAGCACGTTCGGGTGCTCCGCTACGGCGCCTTCGGTCCTGCCGCGTCCGAGTCCGAGTGCACGGCCGGCCTCGAGGATCGCTGCCGCGACCGGACGCTCGTCGTGGATGGGCGCGTGGCTCGGGATGGAAACCAGGCGCGCAGCGAGCGAAGTGATCGCGTCGGTGGCGCCGCCAAGTCGCTGGACGAGCGCGCGTGTCGCTGCATCCGTGGGCGGCGCGGTGTCCTCAGCTCGTGCTCCCTCGCGAGGGAGCGCAGGGTCTTCGTGGTGCGCCAACTCAGCTGCCCCGCGTGAAGCCTTCGCGTGTGCGAGCGTAGGTCGCCATTCGCTCGTGGAAAAGCGCTTCGGCACCCGGGATCTGGACGCTCCGGTACACGATCGGGGGCAGGTCACGCTCGATGAGCAGCTCGGCCGCACGCGTGAGGATCGCCCATGCCGCCGCAACGAGCGCAACCCCCGACGTCGGGCCCACGGCCGTGTCCAGGGAAGGAAGCTCCACGATGCCGTCGCCCGCGACGCCGCCGATGTCGACCACGATGTCGGCCAGGTCGACCAGCTTCGCTCCGCTCGGGTGCTCGACCACGACGTCCGGCCAACGCTCGTAGGCGACACAGGTGAGCCCGATGACGATGCACCCGGCCTCGTGCGCGGCCTGCGCAACCTGGACGGTCCCAGCGTCGGTGCCTGCATTCGTTCCGACCAGTACCACGTCACCCGGCTCCGGCACGAAGTCGCCGTCGCCGCGGAGCGCGCCGGCGTCCACGCTGAGCATCGGCTGGCTCAGGTCGGGCGTTTCCCCGAGCGGATGGACCGCCGCGAGGCCGCCGGCACGCAGGTACAGCTCCGTGTGCAGCACGTGGCTGGTCGCCGCGACGAAGACGCGATGCCCGCCCGCGATTGCTGTCGCGATCGCCTGTGCAGAGCGCTCGATCGGATCGGCTTGGGAAGCGGCCAGCGTCTCGAGGACCTCGATCGTCCGGCTCAGGTACGTGGCGGCGGCGGTCATCGCAGGGCCTCCGTGGCGGCTGATGCATGGCGGTACGTGATCCAGGGCGCAAAGCCAAGGTGCCCGTAGAACCCGACCAGGCTCGTGCTGTCGATCACGACGTCCGTGAGTCCCATCTCTCGCAGCCGGTCGAGCGCCACCGTGAGCAGGACCAGCCCGAGTCCCTGGCCCCTGACCCGTGCCGCGACCCCGATCGGCCCGAGGCCGCCCGCGTTCGCCGGCCGGCGGTCCGTCCAGAAGTGCGGCGGCCCGACCGGGTGCGTGAGGGGAGTGTGGATCCGCGCCATCCCAACGATCGTGCCGCTTCGGTCGCGCATCAGCAGGAAGTCCGACGCCGGCCCGCCCTGCGCCAGGAACCAGCCGGTCTCGTGCCACCACTCGTTGCCGAATTCGCGGAGGAGGAAGGCCAGGAGCGCGTCGCGGTCGTCGGCGCCGGTCGGTCCGAGCCGCAGGCCGTCGGCGTCCAGGCGCGCTTTTGCGTGCGTGGCATCGAGCTTGGCGACGTCTCCATGCAGGTCGTACGTCTCGCCCTCGGCCTCGAACCCCAGTGCGACGCAGAACGGCAGGGCCGCTGGGAGCTCCGCGGGGATCCCCGGCCAGAGGTAGAACATGCCGCCGCCGGCTTCGACCCTGGCGACTGCGCGCTCACGCGCCGGGGCGAGCACCTGTCTGGCCAGGCTACGACCGATTCCCTGGCGACGCCAGCCCTCGTCCACGACGACGGCGTGGAGAAACGCCCGATGCCGGTACGACTGCATCTCCGGATCCGAGCTGCGATGCAGCCCCGCGTAGGCGAAGCCGACGGGCTGGCCGCCCGCCGAGGCCACGAGCGCATCCTCGCGCCCATAGCTCGGGTTGCGCTCGAGGAGCTGGTGGAGCACCTCTTCCTGGAGCGGGAACGAATCGCCGATGGCGCGATTCCAGAGGTCGACGACCGCACGCGCATCTTCGGGCTGGTAGGGCTGGACCTTGAGGTCCGCTTCCGCATCGTTCCCGTGGGTCATGCCATCGCGCGGACGCGGCGAAAGCCTCGCCGTACCTCCTCCCACGCGGCCTGCGGGTCGGCGCATTCGCACGTCGACATCGCGGCGCACCCGTCGTACGACCAGGCTGCGATGTTCCTGATGCCGGCCCGCGCCGCCGCATCGATCGCGATGCCGATCTCCGCCTCGTGACCCTTGCGGATCTCGAACGCCTGGACCCACAGGTGATGGTCGAGGTTGTGGGCATTCGCGACCCTCAGGATCTCCGCCGCGTAGTGCGTCACGTACGCGTCGGGATCGTCGTGATTGCCCCAGTACGGGTCAGCGCCGAAGTTGTCCAGCCCCTCGATCACGGCCGCGCGTTCCCAGTCAGTGAATCCAGGATTGCCCCACTCGGTCGGCATGACGCAGAGCGCATTTGCCAAACCGAGCTTGCGGCCGTAGAGGCACGCGTCGCTGAGCAGCGCTGCCATCGATTCCTCCAGGAAGGCTCGCACTTCGGGGGCGTACTCGAGCGGCATCGGCATGCCGAAGCGTTCGCGGAAGAGGCCCTGGCAGAGGTCGCAGCGACAGCTCCAGATCACGCCGTGATCCTTGACGTACCACGAGGGCTCGTCCCAGAAGACGGTCTCGCCGCCAATCTTCGCGGCCGCGTCGATCCAGCTGTGGAGGTAGTCGCGGAAGGCGGGTTGGTTGAGGCACGCCGCGGGCCGCGTGATCCCGTCGGAGCCGAGCTGGCGGGCTTCGGGATGGAGCGCCCCGAAGCGCGAGAAGGGCTCCCCGCCGAAGACCTCGCCGACGCCCCACGGGTCGATCCAGACGTCCATGCCGCGCGCCTTCGTGTGCTCGATCAGGCGCTTGATCGAGTCGAGCGACCAGATCCAGTCGAACTCGGACATGCAGTGGATGACGTAGCTGCATCCCGAATCGACCATGTCGTCGAGGTCGGGCACCGTGTGGCGTGGAGCGCGCGCGTCGAAGTACGCCACGCCGGTTTGTATCGGCACAGGTCAGCCTCCAGGGAAATGGGATCTTCGGCAGGTGAGCGGCCCGCCCGGGCTCAGTGTTGCACGGTCGGATGTCCTGACGGCCCGGCGACCGGGGGCCTTCGCATCCGTTGCGCCGCGGTGGCGGCCAGGCCTCGCCTCCGCAGGCGTCGGAGCCGGCGGCACAGGTCCCGTTCGGCCCACGGATCGAAACGGCCGAACGCTCGACCGCGAGCCACGAGAGTCGCCGCCTGCTCCGCCGCCTGGAGCGCCTGCGGGACGTCGCGTGCCCGGTGCTCGTGGTGCTTGGCAAGCGCGATCCAGGCTCGAACCGCGTTGCGACCACCACACCCGGCCGCCTGCTGCCATGCCTCGATCGCTTCCTGCGAGCGGCCCGTCGCGGCGAAGAGCGATGCCTGGTCGAGCCAGGCCCTGCCACGATCGAAGGAACCGGCGTTGGCACTGCGTTCAGGATCCGGCAGCGCAAGTGCGGCATCGAGGCAGCCCAGTGCCTCCTCGGGACGTCCCCGGCGGCGATAGGCGCGACCGAGCGAAGCGAGGTCTTCCGGGTGTGCCCTGGTTCGCCCGGCAGGGGTCGCCAGCCGTTCGGCTATGACGACCAGCAGTTGGCCGAGCGAGACGACGTCCTGGTGATTGTGGTCGAGCACGTCCCGCAGGCACGTCGCGTAGCCGCTCCGCAGCCATTCGAAGTAGCGCCCGGGAATCAGGGCGCCCGGCAGGTCCTCCGGCCGCCGGACCCCCGCGATCCCCGACTCCACGCTCGCGAGCCGCGCATCGGGCAGGCGGTGCCGGAAGAGCTGTCGCGCGACCGGCAGGAGGTCGAGGTGGCCCGCGATGGCTGGCGGCGACCGGCGAGCGAGGCGGTAGCGCGTGGTCAGCAGCGGCCAGTCGAAGGTTCGCCCGTTGTATGTCACGAGCCATGCGTCCGGTGGGATCAGCCCCGCCAGTGCCGACAGGAAGGCTGCTTCCGCCGCCTGCTCCGGCAGCCACAGCTGCGTGACCAGCAACTCGTGGTCGATCCAGACGCCGACGGCGACGAGAAAGGCCATGGTCCCGGCGCCGGTGCCGAGCCCCGTGGTCTCCGTGTCCAGGAGCAGGAGCGGGCGTCCGGGCTCGATGGGGTATGGCAGCGACGCGAGCGGCGCCGGGTCGAAGGGCAGCCACGTGCGCTGCTCGACGGCAACCACGGGCCCCTCGTCCGTCCGCAGCACCCGCCCGCCGATCGCGGCCGCCAGCCGCTCGGCACGTCCCTCGACGGGGGCCGCTCGGGCAGGAGCGCGAACCGGCGGGATCAGCTCCGCCGCCGTCCGCAGCCGGGAATCGAGCCCCCGCAGGCGCTCGAGGCGGCGGAGCCGGAGCTCGGTTTCGTTCGGCATCGGCGGCAGCGTCGGCGCCGGCCGTGCCAGCTCTGCTGTCACGCCACCCGCGGCTGGCGCCGCTCGGCCTCGTGTGAGCCGTGGCGCACGACGTTGAGGAGGTCGATCGCCAGCGTCTTGGCCGCGCCGCCTGTCTCGCCGCGCGGCCCGACGCAGGCGGGGCAACCGGAGTCGCATGGACACGACGCGATCAGGTCCCCTGCTCCCGCGAGCAGCTGCGCGTGGCGCTCGAAGAGGCGAGGGGAGAGCCCGACGCCGCCCGGCACCGACTCGTAGAGGTACACGACGGGCCGCTCCGAGTGCGGCGAGCGGACCTGCGTGACGAGGCCGAGGTCGCGGGGATCGCTCATGAGCAGCACGCTGGCGACCGTCTGGAGCGCCCGGCCGGCGCCGACGAGCGCCATGTCCAGCGCCTCGCGGCGCCATCCGATGACGTGGTCCGGGTCCACCGCGAGCCACCAGGCGGTGGTCTGAAGCTCCGTCTCAGGCAGGTGGATGCGGCCCCAGCCGAGGTTCTCGTGGGTGTCGAGCTTCAGCTTCTTGTAGATCGTGGCGAGGGTACTGACCATGACCTCGCCGTGCGTCCGTGCTCCGCCGGGCAGCACCTCTTCCGCGAAGATCTCGAGCGGCTTGAGGGTGACCGCCAGCTCGGCCTGGGTGTAGTGGTCGACGTCGATCGGGCGGACGTAGGCCTTGCGCTCGTCCCAATCCAGCCGGTCGACGTGGTACTGGCGCGATTCGTGGAGGTAGATCGCGTTCTCGTGGACGAGGGTGGGTGCTGAGAAAAGGTCCACCTCGCCGATGACCCGCGGTCGCGGGCCACCGGTATCGATGATCACGACGTTCTCGGGGGCGCCGACCCGCAGGTTGATCTCGGAGGCCGGGAAGTTCTCGCTCGCCCAGTACCAGCGGCCGTCGTCGGCCTGGCGGACGTGCGCCTCCTCGCCGAGGAACGCCAGCAGCTCGTCCACGGCCTCCGCACCGAAGCGGTCGCCGGGCGCGAACGGCAGCTCGAAGGTGGCCGCCCGAACGTGCGCCAGCAGAACGTGCAGGTTCTCCGGATCGAGCCGGGCCTCCTCCGGCGAGCTGTCGAAGAGGTACTCGGGGTGCGTGGCCACGTACTGGTCGACGGCGCCGGCGCCTGCGACCAGGATCGCGACGCTGACCTCCTGGCGCCGCCCCGAACGCCCCATCTGCTGCCAGGTTCCGGCGATCGTGCCTGGATAGCCGGCCAGGATCGCAGCGTCCAGCCGTCCGATGTCGATACCCAGCTCCAGCGCGTTGGTGCTGACGACCGCCAGGATGTCCCCGGTGCGCAGCCCCGACTCGATCGCACGGCGCTCGCTGGGGAGGTATCCGCCCCGGTAACCCCGGATCCGCTCGAGCGGCCCGCGGCCTTCACGCAGCGCCTCGCGCAGGCTGGAAAGGAGCAGCTCGACGGCGACGCGCGACTTCCCGAAGACGATGGTCTGGCGGCCCGCCCGGATGAAGCTGAGCGCAGCCCGCCGCGAAAGTCCGACGGGTCCGGGCCGGATCCCCAGGCGCTGGTCGATCGGCGGCGGGTCGAGCACCACGATGTGCTTCTCCCCGCTCGGCGCGCCGTTGCGATCGATCACGTGGATGGTGCGACCCGTGAGCGTCTCCGCCAGCTCCCGTGGATTGCCCACGGTCGCCGAGCAGCAGATGATCCGGGGGTCCGTCCCGTAGTGCTCGCATATCCGCTGGAGGCGGCGCAGCACGTTGGCGACATGGCTGCCGAAAACGCCGCGATACGAGTGTGCCTCGTCCACCACGATGAAGCGCAGCTGCTCGAAGAGCTGGAACCACTTGGTGTGATGCGGCAGGATCGCGCTGTGCAGCATGTCCGGGTTGGTGACCACGACCTGGCCTGCCGCCCGGATCGTGGTGCGGATCGGCGCCGGCGTGTCGCCGTCGTAGACCCCGGCGACAAGCTCCAGGTCGGCCAGTGCGGAGAGTTCTCGCAGCTCCGCGGTCTGGTCCTGGCTGAGCGCCTTGGTCGGGAAGAGGTAGAGCGCTCGGGCGGCGGGATCCTCGGCGACGGCCTGGAGGACCGGCAGGTTGTAACAGAGCGACTTTCCGGAGGCGGTGGGGGTGACCACGGCCACGTCGTGGCCATCGCGAAGCGCCTCGATCGCGTCGGACTGGTGCGTGTACAGCGCGTCGATGCCGCGCTTCGCGAGCGCGCTCCGAAGTCTCGGGTCCAGCCAATCCGGGATGGGGCGCCGATCGGCTGGTCGCGCCGGGATGACGCGATGCGCGGTCACGGCCGCCGCAACTCCGGGCTCCGCAAGGAATCGGTCGAGGGCGTCAATGGTGGTGCGCGGTTCGTACAGGCGCATTGCCACGCCTCCTCCCGGTCCAGACAAACCGACCATTTGTTCGGTTTGGGGCGGAGTGTAGCAGCCGCAGCAACCAGCGGGCGACCGCGTTTCACGCTCGGAGGGCCACGCGCCCGACCGCGAATCCGGTTTGACATGGTAGCTGCCTACAGCTACGATTCACGGAGATGAGGTTGAGGCAGCGGCAATCCTCCAGCCCGGGGCCAGAAGTGCCGCCGCGTGCCACCACGCCCGAGCCCCTCCGGCCCGGCGGCCGCCGTCCGCTTACAAGGCCCTCAGGGTCTCCCCGTCGCTTCGACAGGCGCAGCCTCGGGCTGCTCATGGCGCTGCTGGTGTGTGCCTGGGTAGTGGTGATCTTCGGGCGGGCCCTGGCCGAGGCGAATTCCCTGACCGCACGCCTCGTCCAGGAGCAGACCGTCAACGACCAGCTCCTTGCCCGCGTCGAGGCCGGCCGCAGAGAGATCGCTCTCGTGCAGACCGCCGCGTTCCTGGACTTCGAGGCACGCTACTTCGGCATGGGCAGGTCTGGCG
The DNA here is from genome assembly GCA_038237595.1 of Candidatus Limnocylindrales bacterium. GTDB lineage: Bacteria > Chloroflexota > Limnocylindria > Limnocylindrales > CSP1-4 > JAFMJV01. The sequence continues at coordinate 47,018 of JBBRYO010000002.1, forward strand.
AGAAACCCTTCGCGCTCGCGGCTGGAGCTCCGTCTCCTCCCCCGATCACACCCCTGGGGAACGGCTCGCCCGCGCCTGCGGCGTCGACACCGCTGGACGACTGGCTCACCCTCCTCTTCGGGGCCTGAGTTCCGCGATGCCCGCCGAGCATCCGGGCATCGCTCCGCGTCACCACTCCCTTGATTTCGGGCCTTTCATCGGCGGTTGCCACCGGCTAGGATCTCGCCACGCGGTGGCGCGGGACGTCACGCCCGCCCTCCCCGACGGGGCATCGAAGCGAGATGCAGAGCGAAGGTTCGTGGAATACGGACATCGCGGGCGGGGTCGCGGCGCCACTGCCGAGGGACGACGCGCCCGGATTCTCGCGAGCGCTCGCGGCCCGGGTCCTGCGGCTGCCGGACGAGGGCGCTCAGATCCGCCTGCGCGCGATCCGCGACGGCCTGCTGATCTCCGGACTTCTCGCCACGGCCTTTGTCCTCGTGGTCGTCCCGGCGATTGGGCGGAGCCTGGGCTACGACGCCTTCGCCTACTGGTCGATCGACCCGGCGACCCTGTACGAGAAGACACTGACGGGGCAGTACGCGCTTGGCGGCTTCCGCTACGCGCCACCCATCGGGCTGCTCTTCGCGACGTTCCACGCGCTTCCGTGGTGGCTCTTCCTGTGGACCTGGATCGCGCTGATGGTGGGCGCGCTCGTCTTCCTTGGCGGTCGCTGGAGCCTGACCCTGCTCGCGTTGCCTCCGCTGGCGCTCGAGATCGAGCAGGGCAATGTGCATCTGCTGATCGCCGTGGCCATCGTGCTCGGCTTCCGCTGGCCGTGGACGTGGTCGTTCGTGCTGCTGACCAAGGTGACGCCCGGCATCGGGCTGCTCTGGTTCGCAGCCAGGCGGGAATGGCGCTCGCTGGCGATCGCGCTCGGGTTCACGGCCGCCGTTTCAGCCGGTGCCTTCCTGCTCGCTCCGGCGCTGTGGGGACAGTGGGTTCATGCGCTGCTCGTGAACTCGGGCCAGTCGCAGGCCTACAGCGTTCCACCGCCGCTGCCGTACCGGCTCCCGCTCGCGATCCTGCTGGTGGTATGGGGAGCGCGAACGGACCGACCCTGGACGGTGGGAGTGGCTGCCATGCTGGCGCTGCCGATCATCTGGGTGCACGGCTTGGTGGTTGCGTTTGCGGCGGTGCCCTTTCTGCGCAGGCGCGCGGCAGAGCGCCGCGCGAAGGAGCCCATCGAGGCTCGCCGCCGCTTCATCTCCCTGCGCGACCTGCTCGGCCGCGATCCCGCGGGCAGCCTGGCCGCGGGGACCGGCTTCGGCTCACGATTCCTCGCGACATGGGCCGTGACGCTGGCCGTCGTGCTGCTGCTCATTGTCGTCGCGGGCACGGCGTTCCCGTCGATCCTCGAGTCCGCATCCTCGTCCATCACGTTCGCCGCGCCCTGACCGGTCCCGCCGTCGCCTGACCCGGAAGCGCTATTGCGCCGCTGTGGGTTCAGGCGTTCTCTGATGGCCGAAAGGGTGTCGTCACCATGGAATTGCAGATCGCTGCATTGGTCGGGGCCGGGCTGCTCCTGGTCGTGTTTCTATCGCCGGGGGCGGATCACGGGCAGAGGCCCATCTACCGAACTGTCGGGCTCGACCGCCATCGCAAGCGGGCAACCCGCGGAGCTCGCACGGCAGGCAACACGGTCATGACGGGCGCCGCCGACCTGCGTCCCGTCCAGCCGGCCCTCACAGATGGCGGGCCACGCACGCTCGGCGAGGTTCGGGCGGACCAGGTCGTGGCCGGACTGATGAGCGGGGCTCGCCGCTAGGGTCGTCTTCAAGCCCGCTCGACCGGGGCGCCCGCACCCGCCGCGCCGCTTCAGGGATTGCTTGTATGTGGTTCTCTGACGTTGCCGCCACGGCGGCCTCCCGGCAGAAGTTCGTGCGCTCGTGCATCAGCAAGTTCATCGCCGGGAACCTGCCGCACGATGCGAAGTCCGGGACCGGCGGCAAGGGGTCCGCGCGCGGCGTCTTTCGACGGCATCGACATCGACTGGGAGTACCCGGTCTGCTGCGGCCTCGACGGCAACACCAACCAGCCGGCCGACCAACATAACGTCTCCCTGCTGTTCAAGCAGTTCCGCCGCCAGCTCGACGCACTCGGAGCGAAGACGGGCCACCGGTACCTGCTGACGGCGGCCATTCCGTCCGGCTACGAGCAAGCCGGCGTGAGCTACAACCTGCCGAGGGTCGCGCACATCCTCAACTTCATCAACGTGATGACGTACGACTTCCACGGCACGTGGGAGGACACCACCAACATCAACTCGCCGTTCACCGAAGACCCGGCCGCTCCCTCGCCGCCGGCGGCCAAGCCGTACTGGAACACCACGGGCTCCATCAACTGGTTCAAATCGACGGGGGTCCCTGCCTGGAAGCTGGTCGTCGGGATGCCGTTCTATGCCAACCAGTACCTGCGCGTGCCCAACGTCAACCACGGGCTCTACCAGCCATACGACAACAGCGGAATGGATCAGCCCGACAGTGACTGGTCGACCCTCTCGTCCCTGACCTACCACGACCTCGTGGACGTGGCGGGCATCGTGGATCCGCATCCTGTCGATGGCATCGCGCCGCGGGGACTGGCTGGCTACACGCGCCTCTGGAACGCCGGGGCCGGCGAGCCATACCTGTGGAACTCCGCCGCCCAGCGCTTCGGGCAGATGGTCGGATCGTTCATCAGCTACGACGACCCGCAGTCGATCGCCGAACGGGCGCAGTTCATCAAGGCGCAGGGCTTGCGCGGCGGCATGTTCTGGGAGCTCAGCAACGACGACAACGCCCACGACCTGCTGAACGCCCTGTCGAGCCACCTGCACCGAGCCGGGAGGGCGGCGGCGGGCCGGGTGACCCGTGGCCGGTCGGGGTCTGGCGTCGGCATCGGCCGCTGCGCTAGAATCCCCGCTCGGCGGCGGAGTAGCTCAGTGGTAGAGCAGGGGACTCATAAGCCCTTGGTCGGTGGTTCAAATCCGCCCTCCGCTACCAACCCCCGGCCTGACCTTCCGGTCCCGAGAGGCACCCATCCGCAGGGACTTCCGGGCCGTATTCAGGGGTAGCGTCCAGGCAGTCCTATAATCGCGTACCCATCCGGGCGCGGCCCGTGGGTCCTTTCGGAGGCCATTCCCCCTTGAACAGTCGTTTCCTGCGCAACGGCATCGTGACGCTGGTGCTGGTCGTCGGCACTGTCGCGCTGCTGTACATGTTCCTGTTCCCCAGCAACCAGGTTCCCCGGATCGACTACAGCCACGCCGGCGCAGCCCCCGGCGCGGACAGTGTGAATCCGGCATTCCTCACGCTCGTCTCGGAGGGCCAGGTCACGAAGGTTGTCGTCAAGGGCGACCTGCTCGAGATCACGCTCGCCACCCAGGACACCAACAGCGGCAAGAACAAGATCGTGCAGAGCCAGCTTCCCAGCCCGCTGACCGACATCAGCCAGGTGGTCGCGGACGTCTGCGCCCAGTCGGGTTCCCAATGCCCGGCGCAGGGCATCGCCGTCAGCCCGCAGCCGACCGATGACGGCAGCGCGTGGATCGGCCTGCTGCTCACCGGCCTCATGCCGGTGCTGCTGATCGGTGTGTTCCTGTACTTCATGTTCCGCCAGGCCCAGGGCACCAACAACCAGGCCCTCAGCTTCGGCAAGAGCCGCGCGCGGATGTTCCTCGGCAACAAGACCGTCGTCACCTTCGCGGACGTCGCCGGCGTGGACGAGGCGAAGATGGAGCTCCAGGAAGTCGTGGAGTTCCTCAAGTACCCCGAGAAGTTCAACTCGCTCGGTGCCCGCATTCCGCGCGGCGTGCTGCTCGTCGGACCTCCGGGAACCGGCAAGACCCTGCTCGCCCGCGCCGTCGCCGGTGAGGCAGGCGTGCCCTTCTTCAGCATCTCCGGCTCGGAGTTCGTGGAGATGTTCGTGGGCGTCGGCGCCAGCCGCGTTCGCGACCTCTTCGACCAGGCCAAGCGCAACAGCCCGTGCATCGTCTTCGTGGACGAGATCGACGCGGTCGGACGCCAGCGCGGCGCCGGCCTCGGCGGCTCGCACGACGAGCGCGAGCAGACCCTCAACCAGATCCTCGTCGAGATGGACGGCTTCGACACGAACACGAACGTGATCGTGGTCGCCGCCACCAACCGCCCCGACGTGCTCGACCCGGCGCTGCTGCGCCCTGGCCGCTTCGACCGGCAGGTCATCCTCGATCGCCCCGACATGAAGGGACGCCTCGAGATCCTGCGGGTCCACTCCAAGGGCAAGCCGCTCGACAAGCAGATCGACCTCCAGCACGTGGCGCGCCAGTCGCCCGGCTTCTCCGGGGCGGACCTCGCGAACCTCGTCAACGAGGCGGCCATCCTGGCCGCGCGCCGCAACAAGAAGCTGATCGGCACGTCCGAGTTCGGCGAGGCGCTCGAACGCGTCGTCGCGGGCCCCGAGCGCAAGAGCCGCATCATCAGCGACGCGGAGAAGGCGATCATCGCCTACCACGAGGGCGGTCACGCCCTCGTCCAGCGGATCCTCCCCAAGTGCGATCCGGTGTCCAAGGTCAGCATCATCAGCCGCGGCATGGCCCTCGGCTACACGATGGGCCTGCCGACGGAGGACCGTTACCTGCAGAGCAAGGCCGAGTTCGAGGACAAGATCGCGGGCATGCTCGCGGGCAACGCCTCCGAGCGGCTCATCTACGGCGATACCACCACCGGATCGTCCAACGACATCGAGAAGGCGACCACGCTTTCCCGCCGCATGGTCACCGAGTTCGGCATGAGCGACAAGATTGGCCCGCTCGCGTTGGGCAAGCGCGACGAGCTCGTCTTCCTCGGCCGCGAGATCGGCGAGCAGCGCAACTACTCGGACGATGTCGCCCGCCAGATCGACGAAGAGGTCCGCGCAATCATCGACAAGGCCTACGCCAGGGCGATGGAAGTGCTGACCACCCACAAGGACCGACTCATCCAGCTCGCCGAGCGACTGGTGGCCGACGAGACCGTTGAGCAGGACGCTTTCGAGGCCATGTTCGCCGACCTCCCGGACGCGCGGAAGGACGCCGGCGGCTCGTCGACGCCGATCCCGCTCCCCCAGCCGGAGCGCAAGCCGATCGACAAGCCGGCAACTGGCCCGGCCACGGCGCCCTCGCCCCAGCCGGCCTGACCTCCAGGCTCCACACCTGACCCGGCCGCGTGCCGGGTCTCCAGACAGCGTCAAGTCGTTCGCCCCGGGCAATGTGCTCGGGGCGAATGTCGCAGGTGCGCTTGAAGGTCGCGAAGGCCGCTCAGGGCGCTGGGCCAAAGCGCTCATGTCGCGGATGCCGTCCGCTTTCAGCCTGGCGGCCGCGCCGGCAGCGACGGCCAGGCGTTCGCAGACGCTACCCTGAGGGCTGCCCTGGAAGTGCAGTCGAGAGGAGAGCACGTTGGCGGACACCATCGCGGAGATCGATGCCTTCGTCGAGCGGTCGGCCCCCGCGCGCATAGAGGAATACCAGGCCTTCCTGCGGATCCCGAGCATCTCGGCGCTCAGCGAGCACCGCGGGGACATGCGCATCGCGGCCGACTGGCTGGCGGACCAGCTGCGGGACATCGGCATCGAGAACGTCGGGGTGTCGCCAACGGCCGGCCATCCGGTCGTGTACGGCGACTGGCTCCACGCGGAGGGCGCGCCGACGGTGCTGGTCTACGGCCACTACGACGTGCAGCCGGTCGATCCGCTCGACCTGTGGGTGCGGCCGCCCTTCGAGCCGCGCATCGAGGACGGGCGCATCTACGCGCGCGGTGCCGCGGACGACAAGGGCCAGGTCCACATGCAGGTCTGGGCGGCCCGCGCCTGGCTCGAGACCCAGAAGCGCCTGCCGGTGAACATCCGCTACGTCTTCGAGGGCGAGGAGGAGTCTGGCTCGGTCAACTTCGACGCCTGGCTGGAGGCCAACCGCCACCGCCTCGGCGCGGATCTGGCGGTCATCAGCGACACGGGCTTCTTCGAAGGCAACCTGCCTGCCATCTGCATCGGGCTGCGGGGACTCATGTACGCCCAGATCGACGTCACCGGCCCGGACCTGGATCTGCACTCCGGTGGCTTCGGCGGCAATGTCCAGAACCCGGCCATCGCGCTCGCCAAAATCATCGCCGGGCTCAAGTTGGACGATGGTTCCATCAGCGTTCCCGGCTTCTACGACGAGGTTCGCCCCATCAGCGAGCAGGACCACGCCGAGTTCGAGCGTCTGCCGCTCGACGAGGCGGAGGTTGCGCAGCGCATCGGGGTTCCGGAAATCTTCGGCGAGCCGGACCTCCTCTTCGTTGAGCGCCAGGGCGCCCGCCCGACCCTCGACATCAACGGCATCTGGGGTGGCTTCCAGGGAGAGGGAGCCAAGACGATCATCCCGGCGCATGCCCACGCCAAGCTGAGCTGCCGCCTGGTCGCCGACATGGACCCGAAGCGCACATTCGAGCGGGTGCGCGACCGGATCACGCAGTTGGCGCCGCGCGGCGTCCGGGTGCACGTCACGCTCATCAACGAGGGCATGTGGAGCCTCACGGGCATCGACCACCCCGCGACCCAGGCCGCGGCTCGCTGCCTGAAGGAGGTGTTCGGCTCCGATCCCCTGTATGAGCGAGGCGGCGGGTCGATCCCCGCGGCCGCCTCGTTCTCGAGCATGCTCGGCTTGCCGGTGGTGCTGCTCGGCTTTGCCAACCCCGACTGCCAGGCCCATGCCCCCAACGAATCGATGATCCTCGCCAACTACGAGGGCGGCCTGCGGACCCTTGTCCGGTACTGGGCCGAGCTGGGGAAGGGGATCGGCGGAGCTGAGGGCGCGGCGAGCAAGGGGACCGCGACCCGGACATAGGGCCGGGCGCGCTGCGCAGCCGCGGGGTCACCCCACTGCCCGTGACGGGGCCGGCTTGGCCGAAGTCACGCCGCGGCCGGAGGTGAATTCCGCAACCAGGGACTGGACTCCGCCTCCGGACTGCGTCGCTGGGCATGGTACCGATGGTGTGCGGAGGTGGGAGGTTCGGAAGGCTGACGTCCGGCGTTCGTCGCTGATAGCGTCCCTTGCAAGTCGACCACATCGGGCGACATCGTCGGGCGTCACGGAGATCCGTCCGGCCCTGGCCGGTCCATCGATGCCGCAGCAAGCGAGGCTCGTGAACATCAGCCGTTGGGGCCGCCAGGCGCGGCGGCCTGCGTGCCGGCAAGCTCCTGCTCAACCGCATCATCTCGATGGAGTCGGCGCTCGCGCACATGCCCGCCAAGCACGGCGGTGTGAAGCTCCAGGACATCCGTCGCGAGATCGTCGGGACGTGGCTCGCCCAGGGCAGCGACAAGGCCGACCTCTCCGCGAACCCGCGCCTCAAGCCCGCGCTCGACCGCATCAACAGGTACGGACGGAACCTGTACCTGCTCCGCGGCTCGCATACCACGAGCACCATCGACAACATCCGCGCGCTGGTCACGAGATACAAGGAACTGTCGGGCGACAAGCGCCTCGTGGTGTTCGTCGACTACATGCAGAAGGTGCCGGTCTTCCCGGAGCCCCCCACCGAGACCGAAAGGTCACCAGCATCGTCAACGGCCTCAAGGACATCTCACTCTCGCTCGGCGTGCCGATGGTCTCCATCGTCGCCGCAGACAAGGAGGGCCTCAAGGCCGCCCGGCTGCGCAACCACCACCTGCGCGGCTCCTCGGCCATCAACTACGAGGCCGACATCATCCTGATCCTCAACGAGAAGTACAACATCGTCGCCAAGGTGAACATCGAGTTCAACCCCTATCAGGCGCAGCGCTTCCGCGACTGGGTGATCGTCTCGGTCGAGAAGAACCGCGGCGGCCAGCACAGCATCGATCTCGAGTTCCAGAAGCATTTCGAGTACTCCTGCTTCGACGCCGGTGGGCGCACGGTCCAGGAGAAGCTGATCGAGGAACGCCTCTACAACGACTGATCGGCCTCCTCCGATCTGGGAGGGCCGCAACCCGCGCCCCCCGAGGCAACTTCCGTAGACTATCGGCGTGAGCCCAGTCGTCGCCCTGCCGCGCCCCGAGGTCGTCTTCCTCGATCTCGGCGACACGCTGGTGCGCGCCCACCCCTCGTGGATGGAGGTCTACGCGCAGGCCTTCCCCACCTTCGGCGTCGAGATCGCCCGCCAGGACTTCCAGCGAGCCTTCAGCGAGGCGTTCGAGGAGGGTGAGAACGAAGGTCCCTTCGAGGCGACCGAGGACGCCTCCTACCGCCGGCTCAAGGAGCTTGACGGCAGCGTCTTCGCGAAGCTCGGGTACCCGGACCTGCCCGACGACTTCTTCAGACGCGTCGAGGAAGCCTTCGCCGCCGACTCGTCGTGGTGGGTGTTTCCCGACGTGATCCCTGCGCTCGACGCGCTCGTTGCCCACGGTTTGCGACTCGCGGTCATCAGCAACTGGAGCTGGCAGGCGCCGGAGCTCATCCATGACCTGGAGCTTGCCCGGCACTTCGAGGCACTCATCATCAGCGCTCGCGTCGGGTATCTCAAACCCCATCGAGGCATTTTCGAGCACGCCCTCGGGGTGATGCGCGTTGCACCCGACCGTGCGGTCCACGTTGGCGACTCCGTTCGAGCAGACGTCGAGGGCTCGCGGGCGGCCGGCATCACGCCCGTGCTGATCGACCGCTCGACCCACGTCCACGCTCACGAGAACGACGCGCTGCCCGGCGACGTGCCGGTCATCGCCGACCTGTTCGGGCTGCTCGACCTGCTTGGCGTCGCTCGCCCGGCCGCGGCCGCCGTCTCCCGGGCGGGCTGACGCCGGACCTGGGCGCCGCCGGGCGTCCGTGGCGCCTGTTCATCGCGTTGCCGCTACCCGAGGAGGCCAGCGCGGCCGTGGTTGAGGCACTGACACCGGCAAGGGCGCGATTCCCGGGTGCTCGCTGGATCGCGACCGACCACCTGCACGTCACGCTGGTCTTCCTCGGTTCCACCGGTCCGCAGCGGGTGCCCGCGGTGATCCGCTCGATTGACGCCGTTGCGACGGACCACGAGCCGATCGACGTGCAGCTCGGGGGCGGCGGAGGGCGTCCGCGCCGCGGCGACGACGGCGTCGCATGGTTGAGCCTCGCGCGGGGCGGCGGTGAGACGCTCCGCCTGGCGGAAGATCTTGCCGGGGCCGTGATGGCACTCGATGTGGGCGACCGCCGTGGGCCACGACGCTCGCCCAGTGCCCACATCACGGTGGCGCGGCACGCCCCCGCGGCGCTGCTGCGCGACGCGACCTTCCTGCGCACCCCCGAACGGCCGATCCACTGGCACGCCGATCGCGTCGTCCTCTTCAGCAGCAAGCTCGAGCGAGAGGGAGCCCGCTACGAGCCCCGCCACGTGGCGCCGCTGCGCAGCTGAAGTCCGCGGCGCCCCGCCGCCCCTCCACGCCCGTATTCCGGGGCGAGCCCGCGGAGATTAGAGTTCCAGACGACGCGACAAGCGGACGAGAGCCCAGACACCCCAGAAAGAGGCAGGACCATGGCGCTGACGCAGACCAAGTTTGTGCTCCAGGAGGACCGCATCCCGCGCAGCTGGTACAACATCGCGGCAGACCTGCCGGAGCCGCCGCCCCCGGTGCTGCATCCCGGCACTGGCCAGCCGATCGGACCTGCGGACCTGGCGCCGCTCTTCCCGATGGAGCTGATCGAGCAGGTCGTCAGCACCGATCGCGAAATCGAGATTCCCGATCCCGTGCGGGACGCCTACGCGCTCTACCGGCCTTCGCCGCTCTACCGCGCCCACCGCCTCGAGGCAGCGCTCGATACCCCGGCGCACATCTACTACAAGTACGAGGGCGTCAGTCCGTCGGGCAGCCACAAGCCGAACACCGCGCTGCCACAGGCCTTCTACAACAAGCAGGAGGGCGTCGCGCGCTTGGCCACCGAGACCGGTGCCGGCCAGTGGGGCAGCGCCCTCGCCTTCGCGGGTGCCGTTTTCGGGCTCGAAGTCAAGGTCTACATGGTCCGCGCGAGCTACGACCAGAAGCCGTACCGACGCATCGTGATGGAGACCTACGGCGCCCAGGTGGTGGCCAGCCCCAGCCTCGACACCTCGTATGGCCGCAAGGTGCTCGGGGAATCGCCCGACCACACCGGTTCGCTCGGCGTGGCCATCAGCGAGGCGATCGAGGACACCGTCAGCCACCCCGGGACGAAGTATTCCCTCGGCTCGGTCTTCGACTTCGTGCTGCTGCACCAGACCGTGATCGGCCTCGAGGCCATCGAGCAGATGGGCATGGCCGGGGAGAAGCCGGACGTGATCATCGCCTGTGCGGGCGGTGGCTCGAATTTCGCCGGTCTCTCGTTCCCGTTCATCGGGCAGAAGCTGCGCGGCGAGGCCGACTACCGCGTCATCGCCGTCGAGCCCGAGGCCGCGCCGAGCATGACGCGCGGCGTCTACCGCTACGACTTCGGGGACACGGCCCAGATGACGCCGCTCGTCAAGATGCACACACTCGGCCACGACTTCATTCCCGAACCGATCCACGCCGGCGGGCTGCGCTACCACGGCATGTCGCCGCTGGTCAGCATGCTCAAGGACAAGGGCTTCATCGAGGCGCAGGCAGCCCACCAGAACGCCACGTTCGCGGCCGGCGTCCAGTTCGCCCGCGCCGAGGGGATCCTCCCGGCTCCTGAACCAACCCACGCCATCAAGGTGGCGATCGACGAGGCGCTCAAGGCGAAGGAAGCCGGGACGCCGAAGGTGATCCAGTTCAACCTCTGTGGCCACGGGCACTTCGACCTCTCGGCCTACGAGCGCTACCTCAGCGGACGTCTCGAGGACTACGAGCTGCCGCAGTCGACGATCGACCGGGCGATGGAGACCGTTCCGGCACGCTGAATCGCGGTCTTCGAAACTGTTTCCGCCCGCCGACCGTCACATCGGCGGCCAGATGATGGCCGATCGCGAGCCCCGGGCGTCTCCCACAGCCCGGGGCTCGTTCGTGCTCGGGAACGCTACGCTTCCGCCGATGCACCCACGTTCCGACCGATGAGCGCCGACGAGCTCGTCCTGTGCCTCAGAACCCGTAGCGTGATGGGCACCGGGAGCTGGCACGGGATCCTCTACGGTGATGTGGCGCAGTACCTCGAGCTGATCGCCGCGGACGGCGAGTACCGGCCGCGCGGCGAGGTCGAGGAGGATCCCTCCTGGAAGCAGGTCATTCCGTACCTCGTCCTGCGTGATCGCGGCCGCATCTTCCTCATGCGTCGCACGCGCGCCGGCGCCGACGCGCGCCTCCACGAGCGCTGGTCGGTCGGCATCGGCGGCCACGTCAACCCGGAGGACGGGGGAGTGGCCGGTGGCCTGGCGCGCGAGTGGGCCGAAGAGCTTGCCGCGGACTGGACCCCGGATTTCCGGATGGTCGGCCTGCTCAATGACGACAGCGATCCGGTGGGACGGGTGCACCTCGGCGTCGTCTTCAGCGCGGAGGCTTCGGGTCGCGAAGTGGCCGTCCGCGAAACGAACAAGCTGTCGGGCACGTTCGTGGCGCCACTCGACGTCCTGCGCGTCTACGACCGGCTCGAGACGTGGAGCAGCCAGCTCTACGACTACGTGACCGGGCGCTCAGGCGGAACCCGCGTCGAGGGTCACCGGCGTACCAGAGTAGGATGAGGCCCAACAAAGCCAACCGATGAACCGTCACGCCCTCCTCAGCCCGATCCCGCTCCTCCGGTTGGTCTTCCTGTGCTCGGCGCTGCTCGGCATCCTGGCCTCTGGAGCGCGCGCCTCGGATCCCGGTTCCGTGGTGGTCCTGCCAACCACCGGAATCGTCGACCAGGTCATGGCCGGCTACATCGGCGAGGGAATCAACCGCGCTGCCGCCGACGGCGCCGCGGCGGTCGTGATCCGCCTGGACACACCGGGCGGCTCCCTCGATTCGATGAAGGAGATCGTCAAGAGCGAGCTCGATGCGCCGCTGCCCGTGGTGGTCTGGGTGGCGCCCTCGGGGAGCTGGGCGGCGAGCGCCGGCACGTACATCACGCTCGCGGCCAACGTTGCCGCGATGGCGCCGGGCACCAACATCGGTGCCGCCAGCCCCGTGGACTCCAGCGGAGGGGACATCACCGGCACCGAGGGCCAGAAGGTCCTCAACACCTCGGTGGCCTACATCACCTCGATCGCACAGACGCGCGGCCGGCCCGTCGAATGGGCCGTGTCCACGGTCACCGATGCGAAGTCGTACGCGGTAGATGACGCCATCGCGGCCGGCGCGGTGGACATCAAGGCAGGCACGATCGAGGATCTCTTGAGCCAGCTGAACGGTCGTACCGTGCAGGTCAAGGGCCAGCCCGTGACACTGAACACGTCCGGTGCGCCCGTCGACGAAGTGCCGATGAACCCACTCCAGGCCTTCCTCCACGTGCTGGCCGACCCGAACATCGCCTTCATCCTCTTCACGATTGGCTTCTACGGGCTCCTGTTCGAGCTCGGCCATCACAACTTCGTGACCGGGATCCTCGGCGCGTTCGCGATCATCCTCGCCTTCATCGGCTTCGGGAGCCTGCCGCTGAACATCGCCGGGCTGCTCCTCGTGGCCCTCGCGATCGTTCTCTTCGTGCTCGAGTTCACCGTGACCAGCCATGGCCTGCTCACGATCGGCGGGCTGGTGGCCTTCGTGCTGGGAGCGGCCGCGCTCTACACCACGCCGGGCACGCCGCTCGCGCCGCGGGTCGAGGTGGCGTGGCCGGTGATCGCGGTCATGACCGCCCTTACGGGCCTGATCGTGCTGGGGATCGTGACGGTCGCGATGAGAACCAGGCGGATGCCGCCGGTCAACATCGGGGTGGGGGGCAAGCACCGCCTGCTGCCGGAAGGAACGCCGGCCGCGGTGCGCCGCGCACTGGCACCCACCGGGACGGTCTATGCTGCCGGTGAGGAATGGACCGCGCGAAGCGCGGATGGGACCCCAATTGAACGTGGCACGCCGGTCCGGGTGATCGGCCAGGAAGGTCTCGTGCTGCTGGTCGAGAACGCCAGGGCATGAGCCAAGACATGAACCATGCTCCGCGCCGCCAGGCGCAAGGCAATAGGGAGGGTCCGTGGATACCGTAGCGATCGCCGCCGTCGTCCTGCTCGTCGTGGTCCTGCTCGTGCTCGCCTTCCTGACGATCCGGATCGTCAACGAGTACGACCGCCTGGTCGTCTTCCGCCTCGGCAAGACCGGGGACAACCTGGTCAAGGGGCCGGGCCTCGTGTTCCTGATCCCGATCGTCGACCGGCCCGTGCGCATCGACCTGCGCGAGCAGTTCATCGAGGTCCCCAGCCAGACCACGATCACCAAGGACAACGCGCCGATCAACATCGACTTCCTGATCTACTGGCGCATCGTCGATCCGCTGCGCTCGATCGTGAACGTCGCCTACTTCGCCGGAGCCCTCCAGGGCATCGCGACCACCACGCTGCGCGCCGTCATCGGCGACATCCTCCTCGATGACGTGCTGTCGAAGCGCGACCAGATCAACGAGGTCCTGCGCGCCAAGCTCGACGAACAGACCGAGCGCTGGGGCGGCAAGATCACC
>JBBRYO010000003.1:0-60172 GCA_038237595.1 Candidatus Limnocylindrales bacterium
GATCCGCGCGTAGTTGCCGAAGCCGACCACGGCTGGGCTGGGCGCTCCGGCCTTGAGGTTCGTCAGCCCGTAGTTCGTGAACGACATCCAGACTTCGAACACGAGCGGGTAGAAGGTGATGATCGCCATCACCAGGAATGCAGGGAGCAGGAACAGGTACGCTGTTCGTGCGCTGCGCGTCCGCCGCCACAGGGAGCGACGCGGGACCTGCGGCACCGCTGCTGCAAGGACGCTCATCCGGCCTTCTCCACCTCCACCGTTGCCTGCGGGGAATGCGAGGAAAGTATGCTGGGCACCGACTGCCAGTGCCCCTGCTTTTCACGCGATTGACCGGGCTATTGGGTGGCGTTCGCCTTGTCCATTGCCGTGCACGCATCCGAGACGGCAGTGGTGGCATCGGTGCCCTTGTCGATCACCGCGGTGAGCGCGTTACCGAAGTTGCCCCAGTAGTTGTTGAGCTCCTTGGCCGTCGGCCGCGGGAAGCCCGTCTTGATCGCGTCGGCAAAGCCCTTGGTGATCGGGTCGGTGACCGTGATCGCCGTGCTTGCCGGGATGTGTCCGGCCTTGTCAACGAAGATCTGCTCGTTGGAAGGCGTGATCATCGCCTCTGCGAACTGGATGGCCAGGTCTGCGTTTGGCGAGCTGTCGTTGATGTAGAAGCCGTCCGGTGCGGCCATCGGCTGGAACGCGCCGCCGGGTCCCTTGGGTCCGGGTGCGACGGCGAGCTTGTCCTTGAGTGCGGCCTTCAGGTCGCCGGTCTGCCACGGCCCATCGATGAAGCCGCCGATCTTGCCGGCCAGAAAGTCAGTCTTGGCGTCGCTGTCGTTCTGGTAGAACGTTCCCCCGGCCTTCTTGAAGTCCGACAGCCACTTGAGCGCGTCAGCGACGCCGGTGCCGGTCGTGGCGGCACATTTGCCGTCGTCAGCGAGGATCTTGCCGCCGAAGGCCCCGAAGATGCCCCACAGGTAGTAGGCACCCCCGCCGTTGGCTCCGTAGACCCAGCCGAGCTTCTTGGCGTTCGTCATCCATTCGGCGGTCGTGGCCGGCGGCTTGGCGAACGTGTCCTTGTTGTAGAACAGGGCGACGGCCTTCATGGACTCCGGGATTGCCGAGAGCTTGCCGTCGACCGTGTCGGCCGTGATGGCCGTGTCGGTGATCTTGTAGGGATCGCCCGTGAGCGTGCCCTGGATCGAGGTCAGGTCCTTGAGCAGGTTGGCACGCGCCTCCGTCGGGAGGCTGTCGTTCGGGGCGATGTAGAGATCGGGCCCGGCGCCGGCAGCGGCCTGCGTCTCGAAGCTCGTGAACAGGTTGTTGAACGGATAGTCGAGGACGTTGACGGTCAGGCCCGTGTTGGCGGCCTTCACGTTGGCGACCATCGTGCAGAACGCATCGTGCTCGGCCGAACCGGAAGCGCCGTATGCCTCCCAGACGGTGAGCGTGCCAGCCAAGCCGGTCGGAATTCCGGCAGGGGCCGGATTTGACGCGGTCGCCTGGTCACAGGCCACGGACGGGGTTGCAACAGGTGTTGCGGCCGTGGTCTCGGCCGGGGTCGAGCCTACGGTTTCAGCCGGGGTGGTGGCGGGGGTCTCGGCTGCAACCGAGGTGGCCGGCGTGGTCGCCGGCGTCGCCGCTGGAACACTCGCCGCTGGAACACTCGCCGCTGGAACACTCGCCGCCGGGACGCTGGCGGCAGGACTCGAACCGCCGCTGCCTCCACAGGCGCCTGCCACGATGACCAGCGCGCACAACAGCGCGCCCGGTCGGAGTCGCTTGAACATGGGTATGTTTCCTCCTCAGATCGTCCTTGACCGGATGGCCCCGCCGACTGCCGGCAGTGGGCCCCGTGCGTTCAGCAGAGACTCCATCCCACCGGACGAGAGGCACTTGCGAAGCCCGCGTGCACCCGACGCCCGAAGTAAACCGGTTTAGGTCCGCTGTCGGGACATTAGCCGGGGCCGAGCCGCATTGTCAATATGGCGCGGTGCTTTCGCCTACGCGGCGGAGGCAGTCGCCCGCCGAGTCCGCGCGGTCGGGGGCTGCTCCGCCGCCTCGTCGCGGGCCGCCGGCAGGTAGAGCTCCTCGATGTATTGCTCGAGCATGCGTGTCGCTGAGAAGCGCCAGATGCAGCTCGAGATCGAGTTCCGCATGTGTCCCAGCCAGGCGCGTGGCATGCCCTCACGATCACGCTCGTAGTAGGAGGGCACGATCTCCGTCTCCAGCAGGCGGTAGAGGTCCTGCGCGTCGGCCCAGTCCTGGGCGCCTTCGTCAGGATTCATCTCACGGCCGCCGATCGCCCACCCGTTGTTGCCCGTGAACCCCTCGTCCCACCAGCCATCGAGCACGGAGCAGTTGACGACCCCGTTCATGGCGGCCTTCATGCCGCTGGTGCCCGACGCCTCGAGCGGCCGGCGCGGGTTGTTCAGCCAGACGTCCACGCCCTGCACCAGGTAGCGCCCGACGCGGATGTCGTAGTCCTCGAGGATGAAGACGCGACCCTTGAGCCGGTGCGAACGGCTGCGGCTGAAGATGTCCTGGATCACGCGCTGGCCCGGCCGGTCGGCGGGGTGTGCCTTGCCGGCGAAGACGATCTGGACGGGTCGGTCGACGTCCCAGATGAGGCGAGCCAGCCGGTCCTCGTCGGTGAAGAGCAGCGATGCGCGCTTGTAGGTGGCGAAGCGCCGGGCGAAGCCGATGGTCAGGATCTTCGGGTCGAACGCCACCTCGATGCGTGCCAGCTCGTCGGGCGCCTCACCGTGCCGTGCCAGCTGCGACCGCAGCCGGCCGCGAGCGAAGTAGGCGAGCTCCAGCTTCTGCTGGAGGTGGGCGTCCCACATGCGCCGATCGGGGATCCGCTTGAGGCGTTCCCAGAAGCGGTCCGCCGGGCGCTCGTCGTCCAGGCGATCCAGGTCGGCGCCGAGGTCCTCGTAGAGGCTCCCGAATGGACCGCCCACCCAGGTCGGGACGTGCACGCCGTTCGTGATGGCCCGGATGGGATGCCGCGGCACGCTCTGCCAGGTGGCGTTGGCGGTCTCCGCGTGGAGCTGGCTGACCGCGTTGGCGTCATTCGAGAGGCGGAGTGAGAACGCGGTCATGTCGAACTGTTGCGGATCGTTGTCCACGCCGCGGCCGATCTCGAGCAGCCGGTCAACCTCGAGGCTCTCGGTGAGCGGCCCAGCGACCCGCCGCACGAGGTCCACGTCGAAGCGCTCGTTGCCCGCGGAGACCGGCGTGTGGATGGTGAAGACGGTGCCGGAGCGCACCCGGTCGAGGGCCTCGTCCATGGGGACGCCGCTCTTGACGAGCTCGCGCGTCTGCTCGACCAGCATGAATGCCGAGTGGCCCTCGTTGAGGTGCCACGCCGCCGGCTGCACCCCGAGCGCCCGTAGCGCCCTGACCCCGCCGACGCCCAGCACCAGCTCCTGGTGGAGGCGCATCTCCCGGCCGCGGACGTAGAGGATGTGGGTGATCGGCCGGTCCTCGTCGGCGTTCTCAAAAATGTCGGTGTCGAGCAACAGCAGCGGCACGCGGCCGACCTGGACGAGCCAGACGCCGACGTGCACCGTGCGGCCGGGCAGCTCGACCGGAACCGTCAGCGGCTCCCCGTCCGCGTCGGCCACACGCTGAAGCGGCAGGCGCAACGGATCCAGGTCGGGGTAGGCGTGCTCCTGATGGCCGTCCGCATCGATCGTCTGGCGGAAGTAGCCGCGGCGATAGAAGAGCCCCACGGCGACGAATGGCAGCGCCATGTCCGAGGCAGCCTTGCAATGGTCGCCGGCCAGCACGCCGAGGCCGCCGGAGTAGACGCCCAAGGACTCGTGCAGGCCGAACTCGGCGCAGAAATAGGCAACCGGACCCTTGAGCTCGTTGCCGTGGTGGCGCGCAAACCATAGGTCCCTGCCGTCGGCCATGTACTCGTCGAACTCGTCGAGGAGCGTGCGGTACTGGACCATGTAGTCGGGGTCGTCGAGGATGGTCGACCAGTTGCGCTGCAACTGGAGCACGGGCACCGGGTTGCGGTACCGCCGCCAAGCCGCGCGATCGATGCGGCTGAACAGGACGCGCACGAGCGGATGCCATGACCAGTAGGTGTTATAGGCCATGCGCTGGAGGCCGGCCAACTGGGCGGGCAGGCGCAGCGTTTCCGGCGGCAACGTGGGGATGCTGAGGGGCGCAGGCACGATTGTTCCCGATGCTACACGACGCGCGACCCGACGGGTAACGCGCTTTAGTCGACTCCTCTGGGATCGATTGCACGATAGCAGCGCCGCGCCCCGACGGTGGGGACCGAAGCGCCACTCGCTTACGTTCGCGACGCCCGGTTGGTGCCGGACGCTCGCCCGCGTACCATCGACGGGTGCGCATCGCCATGATCGCTTCCGAGTGCGAGCCGTTGGCCAAGACGGGCGGCCTGGCCGACGTCGTGGACGCGCTGTCCCGTGCCCTGGGGCGGAACGGGCACGAAGTCGACGTCTACCTGCCGTGGTACCGTGACCTGCGCCCGCCCGCCGATCTGCGACCGACGAAGCTGACGGTCCCGGTCGGACGAGACCCTTCCACGCCCGAGGCGGCAGACGCGTCGCGGCCCAGAACACAGGTCACCGTGTGGTCGGGCGCCGCGGACGGTTACCGCCTTCGACTCGTGGAGGACCCTCCTAGCTTCGACCGGGGCGGCCTGTACGGCGACGAATCCGGCGACTACCTGGACAATGCCGCCCGCTTCACGCTGCTGGGACGCGCCGCGCTCGAACAGATGCGAACCGAGGCGCGGCCGCCCGACGTGCTGCACGGACACGACTGGCAGGCAGGTCCGGCCATGATCTCGCTGCTTACGCGCTATGCACCGGACCCACTCTTCGCCCGCACCGCGACGATGCTCACCTGCCACAACCTCGCCTACCACGGCTGGGTGCCGCGCGAGCGTGCGTGGCAGCTGGACCTGCCGCCCGAGGTGGGTGACGTCCACGGGGTCGACCTGCTGCGCGAGGCGGCGTCGATCACCGAGCTAGTCACCACGGTCAGTCCGCGCTACGCGGAAGAGTCGCGGACGCCGGAGTACGGGGCGGGCATGGACGACGTTCTGCGGCGACGCGGCGACGCCTACATCGGCATCCTCAACGGGATCGACACGGCGCTCTGGGACCCCGCCAGCGACCCGGCGCTCGCCGCGCACTACTCGGCGGCGGATCCGTCGGGCAAGCTGCACTGCCGCGCCGATCTCTGCACACGCCTGGGCCTGGATCCGGCAGGCCCCATCTTCGGGCTGGTCGGACGGCTGGATCCGCAGAAGGGCTTCGACCTGGCGACGGCCGCAGCGCTGCGCATGCTCGAGCTGGGGGCGCGCATCGTGGTGCTCGGCACTGGGGATCTCTCCCTGGTCGCGGGTCTCCAGGCGCTCGCCGTGACCTGGCCGGATCGGCTGGTGGTGCTGGATCGTTTCGACCGCGACGAGGCGCGCCGCATCTACGCCGGCGCCGACCTGTTCCTGATGCCGTCGCGCTTCGAGCCGTCGGGGCAGGGACAGTTGATTGCGCTGCGCTACGGGACCATCCCGGTCGTGCGCAGTACGGGCGGCCTGGCCGACACCATACGCGACGCCGACCGGGACCCTGCCACGGGCAACGGGTTTGCCTTCGGGCCGGCGCTGCCGGAGGCGCTGCTCGAGGCCGCCGTCCGTGCCATGGCTGCCATGGGTGACCCGACCCGCCACGCTGCAATCCAGGCGCGCGGCATGACCGAGGATGTCTCCTGGGCGCGACCGGCCGAGCTTTACGAGGCGGCGTACCGGCGGGCGCTCGACCTGCGCAGGGGCGCATGAGGGTCGCCTCAGGAAGCAGACTGCCCCCGCGCATCGCCCCGGTCCTCATGGCAGTGGTCCTGCTGGGCGCCTGCACGAGCACGTCGTCCACGCCGACGCCGGGAGGTGCGCCCTCTGGATCGCCCTCGTCGCCGGGATCCACGTCCAGCCTGCCCCCGACCGGAACGCCGGGCAGTCCCAGCGAGAGCGCCGCCACCGAATCGCCACCTGTGCCAAGCGAGACGCCGGCGGGTATCCAGCCATCGACCGCGCCGTCGACTCCGTCAGAAGCGCCGTCGGCGCCACCGCCACCGACCGACCCAAGGGTCGAGGCCGCCCTGGCGAGGCTGACCACGGACACCGAGTTGGTCGACCAGCTGCTCTTCGTCGGCTGGACGGGCAGCACGCCGAGGTCGGTGAGCCAGACGCTGGCGCTGCTGCATCCGGGCGGCATCGTCTACGTGGGTGCCAACGCGGATCACGCGGCGGAGGCGCTGGCGATCAACCAGGCGATCGTTGCGGACGCCGACGACCTGAACATGCTCCCGCCGTTGATCGCGATCGACCACGAGGGCGGCAGCGTCCAGCGCATCGTCGACGTCCCGAACCTCGGCTCCAATCGTGCCTTCGGCGACACGGATCCAGGCGATGCACAGGCTTGCCAGAGGGGTGACCAGCAGGCCGGCGACCTGGCGGACATGGGTTTCAACATGAACCTGGCGCCCGTTCTCGACGTGCTCACCAACCCGAAGAACACGGTCATCGGGGATCGCTCATATGGATCGGACCCGGACCTCGTCGCGCGGCTTGGAGCGGACTACATCCAGGGGCTCCAGGGCGCCGGCATCATGGCCGTGGGCAAGCACTTCCCTGGCCACGGCGCCACCACTGTCGATTCCCACTTCGGTCTTCCCGCCCTGCCCTTCGGCCTCAAGCGTCTCGAGCGTGTGGAGCTCGTACCCTTCGAACGTGCCATGGATCCGGAGGTGAACGTCTCCGCGATCATGGTGGGGCACATCGCCCTTCCCAAGATCGATCCGAGTGGCGCGCCGGCCTCGCTCTCGGAGCCGGTGGTGACGGGCATCCTGCGCGACCGCCTCGGCTTCGACGGCCTCGTGATGACCGACGACATCGGCGCGATGCAGGCCGTCACAGCCCACTACACCACGCGCCAGGCCGTGGTCATGGCGATCGACGCGGGCGTCGACATGCTGCTCATCGTCGGCGACCAGGCGAAGGAGCTCACCTCGCGGGAAGCATTGCTCGCCGCGCTCGCCGACGGCACCCTGTCCCGGGACCGCCTCATGGACGCCGTGACGCACGTCCTCGAGGCGAAGGCGCGCTTCGGCCTGCTCGGTGGGGACGGGGAGCCGGCCCTCAGCTGCTAGAGCGGTGCCGCTCGAGCTGGTGGAGTCTCAGCCCAGGATCAGGATCGCGTCCAGGTCGACCGTGCCGCTCTTCACCTTGATGGTGAAGGTGTGCATCATCGGGACCATGGCCCCGCTGGCGAAGACGATGCGCTTCGTCCCCAGCGCCGCGGCGTGCAGGTCAACCGAGATTCCGGGGCCGTGCCCGTCGACGATGACGGTCGCGGTGCCCTTGCCGGGACCGACGGGCGCCACCCAGGCCACGCCTGTCCCATAGAACGTGACGCCAGCAAAGGCGCCGGCCGTGTGCGACTCGCGCATGCTGCCGCCTGAGGCCGACGAGCGCATCACCGTGGTCCAACCGGATCCCGAATACGAGATCGAGTTCTTGTTCGACTCCCGGATTCCGACGCGCCGGTCGATCGCGGTCCAGTCACCGACGTTGCCGCTATCGTCCGCGGCGCGAATGCGGAAGCCGTAGTCGGTCTTGAGCTCCATGAGCCGGTCGGCCGACTCCGACGTGGGAGTCGTGAGGCTCACATTCTGCCAGAGCTCCGCTCCGATCTGCCGCTGGAGCTCGTACCGCGCGAGGCTTCCGCCCGCGTCCTGGCCGTGCCACGCAAGGTGGACGGCAACGCTGCCGCCAAGCGACGTGCCGGGAATGATCGCGGCCCCCAGGTCCGCGACGCTCGGAGCGTGGCGGTCGACGTGGATCGTCACGGCGGCGTGCTGGTCGTCGCTCGTCCCGGGCATGCGCGAAGCCGTGATCGCCACGGGATAGTCGCCATCGGTGACACCGCTCGAAACCGTCAGCGCAATCGGCGTCGAGAGGCCGGTGTCATCGATGC
The DNA here is from genome assembly GCA_038237595.1 of Candidatus Limnocylindrales bacterium. Classification (GTDB taxonomy): domain Bacteria; phylum Chloroflexota; class Limnocylindria; order Limnocylindrales; family CSP1-4; genus JAFMJV01. The sequence goes on from JBBRYO010000003.1 coordinate 8,010, forward strand.
CCTTGAGGTAATGCGCCCCGGGCACGGCGCTGATGCCGCTCGGCGCGGACACGGTGACGTGGATGGTGCCGGCGAAGAGGCCCGGCCGAACCAGCTCGACCTGGACAGTGCGCTCGATCGGACCGGAGCCGGCCGGCACGGTCACACGCGATGGGAACACGGCCAGGTCGAATCCGGGCGCCGCGGACAGCGCGGCCACGTTCAGCAGGCGGTCGGGGGTGCCGTCCGGATCGGTGGACGCGTTCCAGTCGAAGCCGCCCGTCGCGCGAAGGGCGGACCGCACCCCGCCGGGCGTGGGACGCTGCCCCGTCGTGTTGAAGACGCGGGCGATGTAGCGCGCGGCGGCGCCCGTCACGTGGGGTGCGGCCATGGATGTGCCGCTCAGTTCTCGAACGCCGGCGCCCGTCCCGCTGCGGTTTAGCGACGTGATGCAGCTGCCAGGAGCGATCAGGTCCACGTCTGGGCCGAAGTTGCTGTAGCGCGCGAAGGCGTCATCGCGCTCCGGGCCGCGCGGACCGGGGCAAGCCTGGGAGCCCAGCCCTCCGGGGAGCCCGTCGAGGTCGGTCAGGGCAGCGACCGTGATGACCTGGTCATATGCCGCGGGCACGACGTCCTTGGCGTCCATGGACTCGTTGCCGGCCGCCACGACCATCGTCACGCCGGCGGCGAATGCGTGGCATACCGCGGCGTGCTCGATATCGGGATCGGCACCCGGGTTCTTGCAGTTTTCGGGTCCGCCGGCCGTCCGCGGGCCTCGCAGGCTGATGTTCGCGACGTCGATCGGCTGCGTACCCGCCGGCGGCGAGGCCGAGCGTGTCGATACCACCCAGTCCAGGCCGCAGGCGACGGTCGCGTCCGAGCCCTGGAGCAGGTGATCGAAGACACGCACCGACCACAGGTTCACGCCGGGCGCCACCCCGACGACGCCTTCCCCGTTGTCCTTCGCGCCGATGATCCCCGCCACGTGGCTGCCGTGGCCTCCGGGGTCGGCGTCCTTCCAGGCGCCGGGGTCAGTTGAGCCCCTCTGGGCGTCGTCGGCGCAGTCGACGCCGCCGCCGATGTTCAGCTCGTTCTCGGTTGGATTCGTGGTGAGGTGACGGATCCCGGTGTCGATCTCGGCAACGTTGACGTGCGCGAGGTCCGGGACGGCCGGTCCCCCCGAGGTCTGGGGCTGGGCGTGCACGCGCTGGACTCCGGTCGGGACGCTCTGATCGGTCAGCTGCACCGGCATGTCCAGCGACACCGCAGCCACGCGCGGGTCGGCGCGCACCGCCGCCAGCTGCCTCGCGTCGAGATTCGCTGCGAACCCCTGGAACGCCCAGCGGTACCGGAAGCTCGGCCGGAATCCGAGCCGCGACGCGAGCCCGGCGACCGTTCGGTCCACGCGGGCAACGCGTGCCCCGTCACGCTCCGCCGCCGCGGTCGCCGAGAGCCCGGCGGTCGTAAGCGATGGCATCTCGAGGCCGCGGAGTGCCACCAGGTAGCGCTGGCTCCCGCCGCCGCTCAGGGACGCCGCGTCGCCGACACCGGCCGCTGCACCTGTGGATTGGTTGGCCATGAGCATGGCCACCAGCGCGACGCCGAGCAACGCAAATCGGATCGACCTGATCTGCCCCAGGATCACGAAGCCTCCGAGCGAGAGACCAGAACGCACGGGGTAGACGACGAGGCGGAAACCGCTGCGACCCGGGCGCCGATATAGAAAGACGAGGGGTCACCCTCGAGCGTCCGAGCAACGCCGTCGAATGACCCCTCAGTCAAGACGAATGATCGACGAGTGGGCACCTGACACATAGTGGACCATGGTCATGTGCCCCTGTGCCTGAGGTCAGGTGCTCGGCGTCACCACTCCGAACGCCGATGCGGCTCCAATTCGTGATCGGGAGCCGGCCCTGAGCGCGACGCCGCGGCCCGTCACTCGAGCTCGACTTCCTCGCGCCAGGTGGGCCGGTACGGATCAAGGCCGAGCGCCTTCACCTCGGGGACCAGCGCCTCTTCCCCTGCCGGATCGCCGTGCACCAGGAACACGCGGCGCGGCTTTCGGGGAGCGGCCGCCAGGTGCCGCAGCCAGTCGATCAGCTCGCTGTCGTCGGCGTGCGCGCTGAACCCGCTGATCGATCGGACCTCGCAGCGGACATTGCGCGTCGCGCCATCGAGCATGACCGTGGTGGCGCCGGCCTGGAGGTGGGCGCCCAGCGTGCCCTCGCCCTGGTAGCCGACGAACAGCAGCAGCGCGGCGGGATCGTCAATCAGGTCGCGCAGGTGGTGCACGACGCGCCCGCCGGTGAGCATGCCGCTCGCAGAGACGATCATCATCGGCCGCGGGGCCAGGCGGATGGCCTTCGACTGCGCGGGAGCGTTCGTGATCATCTGGCCGGGGTAGTCGAGTGGCGTCTCTCCGTGCTGAAGCAGGTCGTGGGTCTCCTGGTCGTAGTAGCCCGGGTAGCGGCGGTAGATGTCGCTCGCCTGCGCGGCCATCGGCGAGTCCAGGTAGAGCGGCACGTGCGGGATCTTGCCCTCCGCCAGCAGCCGATCGAGCTCCCACACGATCTGCTGCGTGCGGCCGATCGCGAAGGAAGGGATGAGCAGCACCCCGACCTTGTCGGACACGGTACGGACGGCATCCGCCAGCATGCGGATGGCCTCGTCCTCCGGGTCGTGCTCGCGGCCGCCGTAGGTCGATTCCATCAGGACGTAGTCGGCGCCGTCGATCATGGCCGTTGGGTCGCGCAGGATCGGGGTGTCGGGCCGGCCGATGTCGCCCGAGAAGACGATCCGGCGCGATGAGCCGTCCGGCTGCTCGACCTCGACCTCGATGATTGCCGAGCCGAGGATGTGCCCCGCATCGCGGAACGTGGCCGTGATCCCGGGAGCGACACTGAAGGGCTGGTCGTAGTCGACCCCGTGGAAGAGGGCGTTCGCCTCGGCTGCGTCGTCGACGCTGTAGAGCGGCTCGTAGATCGTTGTTTCCAGGTGCGGCGGCTGGCTCCGGAGAACCTCCTCCACGTTGAAGTCGGGGCTCGTTGGGTCGTCGGGCGGCCACGGCCTGCCGCGCCCGCGCCGGTCGGCCGGCGGAACATCGGAGGAAGCGGGGGGCGGTGGCGAGGCTGAGGCTGCCGCGGCCTCTTCCTCGTCGCTGCCTGCCGCGCCCGACGCGGGGGTCGTGGCTGCGGCCGGACCCGTCAATGCGCCCGAGCCCGCCGCTGCGGCCGAAGCCGAGCCCTCCGCTGCGGCCGAAGCCGAGCCAGGGCCTCCCGCCGCGGCCTCACGCTGGGCGCGCCTGGCCATCCGTTCGGCGCGGTGCCGCCGGTCCTTTGATTGCTCCTCCTGGACCTTGCCGCTGTCGAGGAGCACCAGGCCGGCCAGCTCGACGGTCGCGCGGGTCGCGTGGATCGGTCCGCGGTAGCCCTCTCGAGCCACCACCGGCAGCATCCCGCAGTGGTCCAGGTGGGCGTGGGTGAGCAGGATCGCGTCGATCGTTGACGTGTCGTAGGCGAGCGGCACCCGGTTGCGGGCGGCCTCGTTGGGCGAGCCCTGGAACATGCCGCAATCCACCAGGATCTTCGCCCGGTCGGTGGTGAGCAGGAACTGCGACCCGGTGACGGTGGTGGCCGCGCCAAGGAACTGGAGCTTCATCGGTTGATCACGCAGCACCCTCCACTGGCACCACATCGATGCCGGTCTCGATTCGGCGCCGCAGCACTTTGCCCTCTCGGTCGAAGAACCGCAGCGATAGCTCCGTCAGCGTCCCGATCGACAGGGCGAAGAGCACGGTGCCCAGGCCGACGGTCCCACCCAGGGCGAAGCCGACGACCAGCACGCCGCCCTCGATCGCCGTCCGGACGTATGCGATCCGCCAGCCGAAGCGATGGTGGAGACCGGTCATGAGCCCGTCGCGGGGACCGGCGCCGAAGTCGGCGGCGAGGTACATCCCGGTCGCGACCGCGTAGATCGCGATGCCGACCAGCTCGTAGCCGACCTGCAGGGCCGTGCCCGATGCCACCGGCAACAGGCCCAGTACGAGGTTGATGGACGTGCCGACGATGAGCACGTTGAGGAGCGTCCCCAGTCCCGGTCGCTCACCGAGTGGCAGCCACAGCAGCACGATCGGGATGCCGAGGAGGATGCTGATCGTGCCGATGGGAACACCCGTGTGGCGGCCGATCCCCTGGTGCAGCACGTCCCATGGCGAGAGCCCGAGCTCCGAGCGAACCATGAGGCCGATCGCGGCGCCGAACATGGCCAGCCCGGCGACGAGGCTCGCCAGGCGCCTGGGGACACCCGGGGCGAGTCGGTGGAGGCGCATCGGTGCATGCTATCGGTCCAGGGAGGTGTGCGTATGGGGCTGCTCGACGGGCGCAGGGCGCTGATCTTCGGCGTCGCGAACGACCACTCGATTGCGTGGGGAATCGCACAGGCGCTGCACGCAGAGGGCGCCACGCTGGGCTTCAGCTCGGTCGAGCTGCTGCTCGAGAAGCGGGTGCGACCGCTCGCCGAGTCGATCGGCTCGGACTTCATCGAGCCCTGCGACGTTCAGGACGACGCCCAGATCGCCGAGGTCATGCGCAAGTGGGGCGAGCGCTACGGGGATCTCGACATCCTGGTGCACGCCCTTGCCTTCGCCAAGCGCGAGGACCTCGACGGCGCCTTCGTCGACACGTCTCGTGAGGGCTTCGCGCTCGCGCTGGACATCTCCGCGTACTCGCTGGTGGGCGTGACGCGTGCGGCGCTGCCCTTTCTCAAGCGCGGCTCCAGCGTCATCACGTTGACGTATTACGGGGCCGAGAAAGTGGTCGCGCACTACAACGTGATGGGCGTCGCGAAAGCCGCGCTCGAGGCCTCGGTGCGGTACCTCGCCGCCGACCTCGGGCCGCAGGGGATCCGCGTGAACGCCATCAGTGCGGGTCCGGTGCGGACGCTCGCGGCGTCCGGCGTGAAGGGCTTCAAGACGCTGCACGGGCAGTTCCGCGAGATCACGCCGCTGCGCGCCAGCATCACCATCGAGGACGTCGGGTCATCGGCGCTCTTCCTGGCGAGTGACCTGTCTCGCGCCATCACCGGCGAGATCCTCTACGTCGATGGCGGCTTCAACGTCCTCGGAGTGCCGCTCGCCGAGCCGTAGGAGACGAGCGCCCGGCCCGGCAAAGAGAAAGACCCGGCAGCTGGGGACGGGGAGGAGGGACCAGACCCGGCTGCCGAGTCTTGAAGAAGAGGCGTTGATCGTGGGTGACGCCGATCCACGAGTCCGAGCGAGCCCGGTTTCGTGGGTCCACCATTGGCGTTCCCGTTCGATCATTGCCGCTGTTGTTGTCTGCGGCGCAAGGTAATCCGCGGCCAAACCGCCTCACATGACCCCTTCGTACCGCACTCCACCGTACCGTCAGCGACTGCACCCCACCGATCGGCCCCGGCGCGACCTCAGCCTCCGGATTCGGTCCGCGAGCCCGCTCCTCGTCCCAGCAGCTCGGTCGCCAGCTCCGCCTGCATCCGGGCGTCGTCGAGCGCGTTGTGGGTATGGACCCGCGATACCGGGTGGGCCTCCAGGACGTGCCGCTTGGTCGTCTCCGCCCAGTCCCGCACGCCGTGCCGGCCCATGTAGACGGACTTGAGGTCGATGGCGGACACGCCGAAGGGGTTGCGTCCCAGGAAACGGTGGAAATAGTCGGCCACGAACATCCAGTCGAATGGCGCGTTGAAGCCGACGAAGACCGGAACCGAGCCCTCCGGCGCGACCTCGCCGAGCCAGTCGCCGAACGCCGCCATGGCAACGGCAGGGTCCGACCCCTCCGCGGCGAGGTGGTCCCGGCTCAGCTCGTGCACAGCCTCCGCCGACGACTCCCACGGCAGTCCCTCGATCGGTCGCAGCTCGCGATAGAAGCCGGTTTCCGGGTCGTCGACCAGGCAGGCCCCGATCGCGATCAGGCTGCCGGTCCCCGGCGACGGGCCCGACGCCTCGACGTCGACGCTGACCAGGACCTCGCGCTTCGCCACGCGCCAATCGTGACCGACCCGGAGGCTTGGTGTGCGGAGGTAGACTGGCGCCCATGCCTGACACGGCCGCGACGGGCGCCACCAGGTCCGCTGGCTCCGCTCGCCCGCTGAAGGTCGGCGTCCAGCTGCCGGAGGTCGAGCGAGTCGTGCGCTGGCCCGAGATCGCGGACATGGCACGCGTGGCGGAGGACGTCGGCCTCGACTCGCTCTGGGTCGGCGACCACCTGCTCTACCGCGACGATGGGCACGAGGCCGCGGTCGGGCCATGGGAGGCGTGGACGTCGCTCGCCGCCCTCGCGGCGGTCACGACGCGGATCGAGCTCGGGCCACTCGTCGCAGCGACCGGCTTCCACAACCCGGCCATGCTCGCGAAGCAGGCCTCGACGATCGACGAGATCAGCGGCGGCCGGTTGACCGTGGGGTTGGGCGCCGGCTGGAACGAGGTCGAGTTCAGGGCCTTCGGCTTTCCCTTCGATGCCCGCGTCTCGCGCTTCGCGGAGGCCTTCACGATCATCCGCACCCTCCTTAGCGAAGGCGCGATCGACTTCGAGGGACGTTTCTACCAGGTTCGCGACTGCGAGCTCCAGCCGCGCGGCACGCGTCCGGGTGGCCCGCCCCTGCTGATCGGCTCGAACGGCGAGCGGATGCTGCGCATCGCAACGCCGCACGTGAGCGCGTGGAACACCTGGTTCAGCTCCTATGGTAACGATCCAGTGGGGCTCGCCCCGCTCCAGGCGAGCGTCGACCAGGCGTGTCGCGACGTCGGGCGCGACCCCGCGACCCTGGTACGTACGGCGGCCGTCCTGGTGCGCTTCCCCGGCGGGGCGGGGCGTCCCGGTGCCACCGATCCCGCCATCGAGGGAACGCCCGAGCAGATGGCCGGAGCCCTGCGGGCCTTCGCCGGCGTGGGCATCGCCCATGTCCAGCTCGTCCTCGATCCGATCACGATCGATACCATCAAGGGGCTCGGGCGCGTGCTGGAGATCCTTGACAGACCCGTGTGAACGGTCCCGCCGAAGCTGTGCGGCGGGGAAGTGGACGGAGCAGGGGAGGAGTTGCAAATATAGCCCATCGACATACTGGACCTTAGTGCTGCAGCATCGGTTCCGGGGGAAGACATGCGCCTTCGAGTTGCCAACCTCGCGCTCAGCCTCGTTGCGTTGCTCGTCGTGACGGCAGCGCCACCTGCCAGCCTGGCAGGCGATCGCCGCCCCGACGTCATCGTGATCGTCACCGACGACGTGCCCGCAATGGACGATCGCGTCTGGCCATACCTGCCGTCGATCGACGACCTCTTCGTGCGCCACGCCATCGAGTTCACCGACTTCGCGGGCGAGTCACCGCTGTGCTGCCCGGGCCGGGCGGGCTTCCTCACCGGCCAGCACACCTTCAACCATGACGTGACGCACAACGACGTGCGGCTCTTCAACCCGAGCGTGACGCTGGCGACGGCGCTCCACGGCGTCGGTTACCGGACGTTCCTCTCGGGCAAGTACTTCAACCTCTACCCGCTGATCGCGCCCAGCGTGCCGCCCGGCTGGGACGGGTTCCACGGCTACGCCGGTGGCTATTACAACTACAAGATCTGGAACAACGGCCACCTGCCCGGCGAGTACCACGGCACCGCCGAAACCGACTACTCGACCGATGTCATCGCCGCAAAGGCCCTCGCAGAGCTGCGCAAGACACCGGCGGGCCAGCCCGTGTTCGGATGGATCGCCCCGTTCGCCGCCCATGGCCCGAATACCCCGGCACCGCGCTATCTCGACGACCCGCGTTGCAGCGGGATCCCCGCATGGGACCCTCCCAACTACAACGAGAAGGACGTCTCGGACAAGCCGCAGTACATCCAGGACACGCCACTCCTGAAAGCGCCGGCGTACGCCCTCACCACCACCTGTCGCACGCTGCTGGCCGTGGACGACCTCGTCAAGTCAGTCCGCGACGAACTGTCCAGGCAGGGCCGCCTCGACAACACGCTCTTCATCCTCAGCACGGACAACGGCATGAACGCCGGAGCCCATCGGTTGCTCAACAAGGGCACGCCATATGCGACGGCCCTGCCGTTCTACGTCTCGTGGCCGGCTGGCCTTGGCACCAACCGGAGAACGATCAGCGAACCACTCATGAACATCGACCTCGCACCCACGATCTGCGAGCTGGCGGGCTGCACGCTGGGCCCATACCCGAACGGCCAGGGGACTCCGGACGGGCGGAGCTTCGCCCCGCTCCTGCTCGGCGACGCCCACGGGGTCGGACGGGACGCCATCGTCGAGGACATGCCCGAGGGCATCAACACCATCCCTGCGTGGTACGCCGTGGTGACCACCGCGTCTTCGAAGCTGGCCTCGTTCGGCTGCCAGGATTCCGGGCGCAACGAGTGTCGCTGGCAGTACGTCGAGTACGTGACCGGAGAACGGGAGCTCTACGACATCTCGGGCGGGCCCTGCTGGCGTTGGAGCCCTCATCGATCCGGCGACCCATGCGAGCTCGACAACCTGGCGGGGAAGCCTGACTACGCGGCCATCCAGGCGGCGCTTGCGCTGCGACTCACCCAGCTGAAACAGGAGCATGGCACCGGCTGAGGTGGACGCGCAGGACTACGATGCCCAGCGCATGCACGACACCGTCATCGCGCCGGGTGCACAGGGACGCCCGGCGCCGGATGCCAACCTCTCCGCTCCCGGCGGCGATGCGGCCGCCCTGATCGAGCTCATCCGCGCCTCGGTCATCGGCGACGATGAGGCGGTGGCCGGCCCTTTCGGCCTGCGCCGCGTGACGTATGCGGACTACACGGCTTCGGGGCGCAGCCTGACCTTCATCGAGGACTACCTGCGCGACGCCGTGATGCCGCTCTACGGCAACACGCACACGGAATCGAGCGGCACCGGCCTCCAGACGACGCGGTTCCGCGAGGACGCGCGCCGGATCGTCGGCGAGGCGGTCGGCGCCACCGACGAGCACGCCGTGATCTTCTGCGGCTCGGGCACGACGGGCGCCGTCGACAAGCTCGTGGCGGTGCTCAACCTGCGCCTCCCCGCCGACCTCGACGCGCGGTATCACCTGGCCGAGCGCATCCCCGCCGAGGAGCGGCCGGTCGTCTTCATCGGTCCCTTCGAGCACCACTCCAACGAGCTCCCCTGGCGCGAGTCGATTGCCGACCTCGTGACCATCCACGAGGACATGGACGGCCACGTGGACCTCGAGCAGCTGGAGGCCGAGCTCGTCCGTTACGCGGATCGGCCGCTGCGCATCGGCAGCTTCTCGGCCGCCTCCAACGTCACCGGGATCCTGTCGGATACCCGCGCCATTTCCGTGGTCCTGCACCGCCACGGCGCACTGTCCTTCTGGGATTTCGCGGCCGCGGCACCGTACGTCAACGTGGAGATGAGCCCGCACCGCCCGGGACCCGAGGCCGAGCTCGACTACAAGGACGCGATCTTCGTGTCGCCGCACAAGTTCATCGGTGGGCCGGGCACGCCCGGGTTGCTGGTCGCGCGCCGGGAGCTGTTCAGCAACCGGGTTCCGGCGGTCGTCGGAGGTGGGACGATCGAGTACGTCAACGACGAGGACCACGTCTATCTCGCCGACCCCGAGCATCGCGAGGAGGGCGGCACTCCGGCCATCATCGAGTCGATCCGGGCGGGCCTCGTGTTCCAGCTCAAGCAGACGATCGGCGTGGAGGCGATCCGGGAGCGCGAGGAATCCTTCGTCTCGCGCGCCATCGAGCGCTGGGAGCGCAACCCCAGGATCGAGATCCTCGGGAATCGGCGGGCGAACCGGCTGTCGATCGTGAGCTTCGTGGTGCGCTATGAAGGGCGATACCTGCACCACAACTTCGTGGTATCGCTGCTCAACGATCTCTTCGGCATCCAGTCGCGCGGCGGCTGCGCCTGCGCCGGTCCCTACGGCCACCACCTGCTGGGGATCGACCTCGAGACGTCGCGAGAGCTCAAGCGCGAAGTTGCCCGCGGTTGCGAGGGCATCAAGCCAGGCTGGGTGCGGGTCAACTTCAACTACTTCATCAGCGAGCCGGTGTTCGAGTTCATCCTCGATGCCGTTGACATGGTCGCGACCGACGGCTGGAAACTGCTGCCGCAGTACCGCTTCGAGCCGGCCACCGGGTTCTGGCGGCACGCGGCCGGGCTCGCCGAGCCGCCGCTCAGCCTGCGTGACGTGACCTACGGCGACGGCCGGATGCAGTACACGGCGCACCACCACCGCGTCCCCGAGCGAAAGCTCCGCGACTACCTCGCCGAAGCGCGCCGGATCCTGGACTCGCCGGCGCCGTCCCAGTGGACCCCGATCGATCCCGTCGTCGACGCCGACTTCGAGCACCTGCGCTGGTTCCCCTTGCCGACCGAGATCGGAACAGGCGCACACGAAAACGGGACCGGAGCGTTTGCTCCGGCCCCGCCGTCGGCTGTGGAGAGGGGTTCCCCGGTCAGGGGATCAGGTACGTCACCGTGACGGTCACTTCGAGCGTGACCTTGCCGGGCTCGACCGGTGTGACGGCACGAGTGTCGGCGGCAGGCGCGCTCCCACTCAGGTCGTAGGGGTACGGCTGGGGGATCGGCGAGCTGACCTCGGAGATCGAGGCGACGCCGGTGATGTTCACGCCTGCGGCTGAAGTCAGCGCGTCGGCCTTGCTCTTGGCGTCCTTCATGGCCGCCTGGCGAGCCTGCGCTTCGACCTTGGCCTGGTCGTCGACGCGGAAGTTGATGCCGTTGACCTGAGTGGCGCCGGCGTCGACCGCTGCGTCGACCGTCTCGCCGACCTTGGTCAGGTCGCGGACGGTGATGCTGACCACGTTGTCCGTGGCGTATCCGGTGATGAACTGCTTGCTGGACGAGTAGTCATAGGTGGGCTGGAGGGAGAGGTTGGCCGTCTGGATGTCGGCGTCCGCAACGCCGGCTGCCTTGAGCGCATCGATGATCTTGCCCATCAGCTCGGCGGCTGCGATCTCGGATTCCTTCGCCTTGCCACGCTCGACGTGCACGCCGAGCGAGATGTCCGCGACGTCCGGCTTGACGAGGATGCGCCCGGTGCCCGAGACGCTGATCGTGTGCTGCGGCGGGTTGGTGTCCGCCGCGCGGCTGACTCCGCCGCCGAAGCTCGGCGCCAGAACGATGGCCGACATCACACCGACCGCTGCTCCACCGAGGAGCCAGCTCATCCGGTTTCGTCGAGCCGTAACGAGAAGACCTGTTTGCATCTCTGAATACCTCCGGGTCCGCTCCTGACGATTTGTGGGGTGGCGACGCAGGTGGCGGCTTGTCTGGTTGGCTGGAGCTCCCTGGGGCTCCGTTGGCCCCGATGACGCCGGGAATCTCCGGGCGGTTCCGCGTAGGGGCGGAGACGGTGCCGACGCGTCGCTGTGTCAGATATTCATCTCGGGGATGGGACGCGCGACGAGAAGCCGTCTGGTGGTCACCGTCCATGCCCCGATCGGCATAAGGGTCGGATCCTGGCCGCGCCCGGATGTCAGAAGCTATGCTCCCTCGGTGTACGGTCAGTTGGCCGAAGTGGTGAGTTCGGAACGACCCGCCCTGCCGGATGCCATCCGGGATGGTCGCATCGTGGCCATCGGCCGAAATCTCGATTCGGCCCGGCTGGCAGGCATCGCCGAAGCGCTCCTGGCAGGCGGCGTGCGCGCCTTCGAGATCACGCTTGGCAGCCCGGACGCGCTCGCCGGAATCCGCGCGATCGCGTCGGCGTACGGCGACGAGCTGCTGGTTGGGGCGGGCACGGTCCTGGACATCGAGGCTGCCACCCGGGCACTGGATGCCGGCGCCCGCTTTTTGGTGATGCCCCACACCGACCCGTCACTGGTGACGTGGGCCGCCGAGCGTGGCGTGCCCGCGTTTCCCGGAGCCTTCACCCCTACCGAGATCGTCCAGGGGTGGCGGGCCGGTGCGTGCGCGGTCAAGCTCTTCCCAGCGTCGGTGGCAGGCCCTGCCTTCGTTCGTGAGTTCCGCGGGCCCTTTCCGGAGATTTCGCTGGTGCCGACCGGCGGTGTCAGCCTCGAGACGGCGCCCGCGTATCTCGAGGCCGGGGCCGTTGCGGTCGGCGTCGGAAGCTGGCTGATGGGTGGCGGCGATCCCCAGGTCGTACGGGAACGTGCGGGCGCCCTGGTGAAGCGACTCTCCGCCGGGTAGCGCGGTGCGCATCACCGACGTCACGACCTACCTGGTCGGCAATGTCTGGAAGAACTGGCTGTTCGTGCGCGTCGACACGGACGAGGGCATCCACGGCGCCGGCGAAGGCACGCTGAACGCCTTCTCGGAAACGGTCGCGGCGGCGATCCACGAGCTGCGCGACGAGTACATCGGGCTCGATCCGACCCAGATCGAGCTGCTGCTCCAGCGCCTCACGCGCGACGTCTACAGCGAGGGCGGGCAGATCCACATGTCGGCCGTCTCGGCGATCGAGGTCGCCTGCTGGGACATCATGGGCAAGGCCACCGGACGGCCCGTCCATCAGCTGCTCGGCGGGCGGGTGCGCGACCGTGTGCGTGCCTACGCCAACGGCTGGTACCGCACGGCTCGCACGCCGGAGGGGTTCGCGGAGCGTGCCGTCGCCACCGTCGCGCTCGGCTACACGGCGCTGAAGTTCGACCCCTTCGGGGCCGCGTACCGGGTCCTGGACCGGAAGGAAGAGGACCTCTCGCTCGACATCGTGGCGGCCGTCCGGGCAGCTGTCGGATGGGACATCGATCTCATGATCGAGGGCCACAATCGATTCTCGGTCGGCACCGCACTGCGCCTCGCCGACCGGCTCGAGGAGCATCGGCCGGCCTGGTTCGAGGAGCCCGTGCCGCACCAGTACGGGCAGGCCGTGGTCGAGGTCGCTCGGCGCTCCCCGGTGCCGGTCGCGACCGGCGAGAGCTTCAGCTCGATCCAGCAGCATGCCGAGCTGTTGGCGCACGACGCGGTCCACATCCTCCAACCCGAGCCGCTGTTCCTCGGCGGACTGTGGCGGACGCGCATGGTCGCCGCCATGGCGGATGCCCATTACGCGGTCGTCGCGCCGCACAACGCGCAGGGCCCGATCTGCAGCGCGATCAGTCTCCAGCTCGGTGCCTGCATCCCGAACTTCTACGTGCAGGAGTCGTTCGACGAGACGAACGACGAATGGACACGCGCGATCGTGGACGAACCCATCGCCCAGAAGGACGGCTACATCGAAGTACGCGACCGGGCGGGGCTCGGGATCGAGCTCGACTGGGAACGGCTCGGCGACCATCCGTACGAGCGCCAGCACGTCCTGCGGCTGTTCTCGCCCGGCTGGGAGCGCCGCGTGACCGAGGAGGGGTCCGGAACCGCCGCCGAGGCAAGCGCGACAGATGGCTGACCGGGGCGCGCGCCCCGCCGCCGGGCAAGAGCGCGCAGTGGGCACCGAGATCGTGACCCTCGGCGAGGCGATGGTGGCGCTGGTCGCCGCCGAGCCCGGTCCGCTCGCCGAGAACGGCACGTTCCAGCGCCACGTCGCGGGGGCCGAGGCGAACGTGGCCGTCGGGCTCGTGCGGCTGGGACACGCGACCGCCTTCATCGGCCGCGTCGGGCCAGATGCCTTCGGAACGGCGATCCGGCGCCGGCTCCGTGGCGAGGGCGTCGATTGCGAAGCGCTGGCGGTCGATCCACATGCGCCCACCGGGCTCCTCATCCGCGAGCGCCGCCTGCTTGGCCCGGCCGAGGTGCTGTACTACCGGCGGGAGTCGGCGGGGTCGCGGCTCAACGCAGAGGATGTCCAGCTCGCGGCCGCGCGCGGCGCATTTCAGGGTGCCCGATGGCTGCACCTGACGGGGATCACGCCGGCGCTGTCGGCGTCCGCCGCGGCGGCCGTCGAGGTGGCGCTCGCCCTGGCCCGCGATGCCGGGCTCACAGTCAGCCTCGACGTGAATCTTCGGCGCAGGCTCTTGTCGGACGAGGACGCGCGCGTGACGCTGACGCCGATCGCGGCGCGCTGCGACGTGGTGCTGGGCAGCCTCGATGAGCTCGCGCTGCTCGGGGGAGTGCAGCTCGCCGCAGATGCGGCTTCAGAAGAGGCCGCGGCCGTGGCCGATGGCGTCCTGGCGCTTGGCTCCTCGGTGGCCGTCGTGAAGCTCGGCATCGGCGGCGCACTGCAGCGACGGCGCGACGCCGACGGCCACACCACCACCGCCAGTCACGCCGGCTATCCGCTGTCGCAGCCGCTCGATCCGGTCGGTGCCGGTGACGCCTTCGTTGCCGGCTACATCGCCGCCACGCTGGAGGGCCGGCCGGCCGAGCAGCGCCTTGCCCTCGGCAACGCCTGCGGGGCGGCGGTGGCAGCGTCGGTCGGGGACCTGCACGGCCTGCCGACGCGTGACGAAGCTGAACGGATCATCGCGACCGGAGGGCCTGATTCGCTGCGCTGACCGGACCATGCCCGCGCGCGGGCAGTCTCAGCCCTTGGTCGAGCCCAGGGTCAGGCCGCTGATGAACTGCTTCTGGAGCGCGAAGTAGACGATCAAAGTTGGCAGGGCAACCAGCACGGCGCCCGCCGCGACGAGGTTGTTGTTGACGAAGAACTCGCCCTTCAGGTTGTTGAGCGCCGACGTCACGGGCAGCTTGTTGCCCGTGAAGATCAGGATCAACGCCCAGAAGAAGTCGTTGTACATGAACGTGAATTCAAGCGTTGCCAGTGCCGCGAGCGCAGGCTTGCACAGCGGTAGTGTCACCTGCCAGAAGATCTTCCAGATCGGTGCACCATCCACCACTGCCGCCTCGGTCAGCTCGTTCGGGATCGTCTTCATGAAGTTGCTCAGCACGAACACGCAGAACCCGAGCTGGTAGGCGATGTGGATGACCATCACCCCGAAATACTGGTCGTAGAAGAGCCCGTTGTCGCTCAGAGGCGCGGGAAGCGGGAGGGCGAGGTACAGGCGGTAGAGCGGCGTGATGACGACCTGCGCAGGCAGCAGGTTCGCCGCGGTGAAGAACATGAGCAGCGCCAGGTTGAAGCGCCACCGGAATCGCGACACGGTGAAGGCAACCATCGACGCCAGGAAGATGACGATCGCCACGCCCGGTACCACGATGATCAGCGTGTTGATGAAGTAGTGCGGAATCTGGGCCTGGTTCCAGGCCGTGATGTAGTTGTCGAAATTGAGGACGCCCGGGAGCGATGCATACCCGCGCTTTGCCGTGTCGTCATACGGTCGCAGTGACGTGTAGACGGCGTAGGCGAGGGGGAACAGCCAGAGCACGCTCATTGCGATCAGGAAGGTGTGCAGCCCGACGCGGCCCCAACGGATGCGCTTCCGGCGGTAGGCGACCGCTTCGACGGTGGCGGGAGCTCGTTCCGCGACTGCCGTCATTGCGCCTCCTCCCGGAGAGATCGGGTGAGATAGAGCAGGATCGGTCCGACCGAAATCACAAGCAGGACCACCGCGATCGCGGAGCCGAATCCGACTCGGCTCGCCTCCCCGATGATGTTGTTGCTCACCAGCACGGACAGCAGCTCGAGCCCGTTGAGGCCCCGGTTGATGATGTAGGCCAGGTCGAATGCACGAAGCGCCTCGATGACCGTGATCACGAGGATCACGACATTGATGGGCCGCAGCACGGGGAACACGACCCTGAAGAAGGTCTGGCGCTGATTGGCGCCGTCCATCGCCGCCGCTTCGCGGAGGCTCGGATCCACGCTCTTCAGGCCGGCCAGATACAGCACCATCACGTAGCCGATGTGCCGCCAGCTGGCGGCGACGAGCACGGCCCACAGGTTGATCTTCGAATCACCGAGGAAGTCGATGAAGTGGTCCGTATTCGCCAGGCCGAGGGCGCTGTTGATGAAGCCATCCGAGGTCGAGTACTGGAGCTGCCAGATGAAGCCGATGATCGCGAGCGACAGGACGACCGGCAGGTACAGGGCGCTCTGGTAGACCCGTGTACCGCGGATCTCCTTGTCCAGGAGCACCGCCATGAACATGCCGATGGGCGTCGCGATCAACAGCAGGAACCCGAGCCAGATGACGTTGTGCTCGACGGCCGGCCAGAACGGCGGGTAGATCGTGACGAGGTCCTGGTAGTTCTTGAGGCCCGCGAACTTGATGCTCGCAAGCCCTCCGATGCCGCTCCAGTTGGTGAACGAGAGGCCAACCGAGGCAATGGTCGGAAGCCAGATGAAGAACGCGACGAGCAGCGTGGGAATTCCGGCCATGATCCACAGGACGACCTTGTCCTGGGTGGTCAGCATGCTGAACCGGCGCCGTTTGCGGGGGGAAACCGAAGCCCCCGCCCCGCCGGCCTGGGGACCGGTCTGGGCGGGGGCCTGGCTACTCGTCACGCTTGGGGATCCCGCGTTCTACTGAACGGGCGGAAGCGAGTCGTAGTTCGTCTGGATGTTCTTGAGGAACGCATCCAGATCCTGATCAGGGGTTGTGAGGAACTTCTGCAGGTAGGCCTGCATGTAGTTGGGCCCCGCGAAGTCCGGCCGCGTGTCGCGGTCAAGGAACTGCGCGATGGCGGTGGACTTGCCGATGATGTCAGCGGAGGCCTTCTGGAAGGCGTTGTAGCCGCTGGTGTCGACCTTGCTGTTCGCCGAGACGTCATTGGGGTCGAGCTTGATGTAGGCGGCCTGTGCATCAGCTCCGCCGAAGCACGCCATGACCTTCTTGGCTGCGGCCAGGTCCTTGGGTGCCTTGCTGAGCATGAAGCCGTCGATCGGCGCGTCGATCCCGCCTTCCGCATCGTAGGCGGTGCCGAGCGTCGGGAAGGGGAAGAAGGCGAGGTCCGCGGCGTCGGCCGGGTTGGTTGCCTGCTGCCCCGCGAACGTGCCGAGGAAGTACATGCCGGCGGTCTGGTTGACCATGGCCTTGGCAGCTTCCTGCCAGGTGAGGCCGAGAGCGCCGGACTGGTAGAAGGGCAACAGGGTCTTCCACGTTTCGAAGACAGCCTTGACCTTGGGATCGGTCCACTTCTGCTTGCCGGCCATCAGGTCGACGTGGAACTGGTAGCCGTTCGTGCGCATGTTGAGGATGTCGAACGTGCCCATGGCGGGCCAGCCGTCCTTGTCCGCGAATGCGATCGGGGTGATCCCGTCCGCCTTCATCTTGGTGGCCAGCGTGGTCAGGTCTGCGAGGGTCTTGGGGATCGTGTAGCCCTTGGCGGTCCACAGGGCCTTGCGATAGATGACCACCCACGGGTAGTTGTAGTTCGGCACGAAGTACTGCTTGCCGTCGTCGCCGGTGGAAGCATTCTTGAACGCGGCGGAGAAGTCTCCGCCGATCTGCGACCAGACATCGCTGATGTCCGTCGAGAGGCCCTGTGCCGCGAAGAACCGCATCCGGTATCCGGCGAACCAGGTGAAGATGTCGTCAGGCGTGCCCTGAAGGTACGAGCTGATCGAGTCCTGAAACTTGCCGTGTTCTGTCGTGTTGATGGTGATCGCGACGCCGGTTGACGCGGTGCAGGCGGCGGCCATCGCTGCGAGCGCGGCCTTCGGCACTGCGTCCGAGGCGTTCGACCCGAGGGTGACGGACCCTCCACCGGTCGCGACTGACGGAGCCACTACCGACGGGGCCACAACTGACGGGGCCACAACTGACGGTGCCCCAACCGACGGGGCTGTCGTTGCGGTGCTGCCACCACAGGCGGCCACGATGACCGCCAATGCAGCCAGGCTCACCGCAGCGGTGCGGCGGGCCCGAGCTCGACGGGGCATGACGTACCCCTCGTTTCCTACGGGCACGGTAGCGCGCCGCGCCTCAGGATCGGCCATCGTTCCTCCTCCTCGTGCTGCGGGGCCTCTTGGCCCAACAGAAACCCACAGGTTCGCACAGGATTGTTGCCGCCGGGGCTACCCGTGTCAAGATGCAAACGCCGTTTGGAGCGTGCTGGATTCCGTTGACTTGTGTTCGATATTGCGTGAAACTACCGTGGTCCGCGTGGACCACACTTGGGAGTGAGTCGCCTTGCTGGCCCGTCAGCGCCATGCCTACATCCTGGAACGTGTGACTGCCGACGGAGGCGTGCGGGTCGCCGATCTGGCGCGCGATCTCGGCGTCTCCGACATGACGGTGCGCCGCGATCTGGAGCTGCTGGACGAGCGCGGACTGCTGCAGAAGGTGCACGGCGGCGCCACCGCGGCAGCCGGGAGCGCGTTGTTCGAACCGGGCTTCGCCACCAAGTCGGCTCTCCGCGAGGCCGAGAAGGAGGCGATCGCGAATGCCGCCGCCGCGCTGGTAGAGCCGCGCATGGCCGTCGCGATCTCCGCCGGGTCAACGACGTTCGCCATCGCGCAGCGGCTCGCCGATGTGGTCGGGCTCACGGTGGTGACGAACGCCGTGCGCATCGCCGACGTGCTGCATGACACCGGGCTCAAAGGCCAGACGATCATCCTCACCGGGGGCATGCGCACGCCGTCGGACGCGCTGGTGGGTCCTTTCGCCGTCGCAGCGCTGAAAATGGTCCACGTCGACATCGTCTTCATGGGCGTCCACGGAATGGACCCGAAATCGGGCTATACGTCGCCCAACCTGCTGGAAGCCGAGACGGACCGCGCGCTCATCGATGCCGGCCGCAGGCTGGTCGTGGTGGCGGATCACACCAAGTGGGGCGTCGTCGGGCTCAGCTCGATCGCCCGGCTCGACGAGGCCCAGGTCCTGATCACGGACTCCGGCCTGCCGCCCGAGGCGCGCGAGGTGCTGGGGGCTGCGGTGCCCGAGCTGGTGATCGTCGATGAGGGTGAACCCGCCGTTGCCGGCCGCCTGGAAGAGGCACGCAGCCGCATCGTCGCCTTTGCCGGAGCTGCCGTCCTTGACTGACACGACCACGATCGTCGAGAGCGAGGGCCCGGACGCACAGGCGGAGCAGCTGCTGTCCCAGCCGCACCGTCGCTACAACCCCCTCGTCGACGAGTGGGTCCTCGTCTCGACCGAGCGGACGCGGCGTCCCTGGCAGGGACGCAGGGAATCCCCGCCGGACGCGCCGTCCCTGACATACGACCCGACGTGCTACCTGTGCCCCGGCAATACGCGCGCAAACGGCGACACCAACCCGCGCTACGCCAACACCTTCGTCTTCACCAACGACTTCGCCGCGCTCCGTCCCGACACGTCCGATGCGCACATCGAGCGCGGCCTCCTTCGGGCCGAGGGTGAGCGGGGCACCTGCCGAGTGCTGTGTTTCTCGCCGCGTCACGATGTCAGCGTGGGCCAGCTGCCACCGCAGGAGGTCCGCGGGGTCATCGACCTCTGGGCGGTGCAGACCGCGGAACTCGGCGAGCGCTATCGCTGGGTCCAGGTCTTCGAGAACCGCGGCGCCACGATGGGGGCATCCAACCCGCACCCGCATGGCCAGATCTGGGCCGGCACTGCCCTTCCCCGCGAGGCAGCGCGGGAAGATGCCGGCCAGGAGCGGTACCTGCGCGAGCACGGGACCCCGCTGCTGATCGCGTACGCGGCGCAGGAGACCGGCGGCCCGCGGGTGATCGCCGAGAACGCTGACTGGCTGGCTGTTGTTCCCTTCTGGGCAGCGTGGCCATTCGAGTCGCTCGTGGTTCCGAAGCGAGCCGCGCAGCGACTGCCCGACCTCGACGACGCTCAGCGCGACAGCCTTGCGACGATCCTGATCGACCTGACGGGTCGCTACGACAACCTCTTCAACCTGCCGTTCCCGTATTCGATGGGGTGGCACCAGGCGCCATTCCACGAAGGTTCGCCGAACCACTGGCAGGTCCACGCACATTTCTATCCGCCGCTCCTGCGATCCGCGAGTGTGCGCAAGTTCATGGTCGGCTATGAGCTGCTGGCGGAAACCCAGCGGGACCTGAGCGCCGAGGATGCGGCAGAGCGCCTGCGCGCCTCGTCGCCGGTGCACTACCGGCTGTCCGGGGCGGCGGGCGAGGGCGCGGCTCCCGGCTGACCCGGCATCACCCCTCGCGTCCGCAGCGTTCCGCAACCTGCTCTTGCCGCCGCTGGTCCGACCTCGCGTTAGAAATGCGGCGCGAGATTCGCGCGCAGCGTTTATGCGTTCGAAAGGGTGCAGTTCGTATCCTGCGCCGGTCGTCATTCATCCGGGTCGCAGGAGATTCGCCATGGCCACCCTGACAAGGGACGTGTCGGCTTCGGACGCGTCAACGTGGGCGCCCATCCGTCTCGACAGCGCCGAGCTCACCGATCAGCGTCACGTATGCGCGATGTTCCGCGACGAGGACGAGCAGTACCGCCTGCTCCTGCCTTTCATCGCCGACGGCCTCGAGGGTGGGGCACGCGCCTTCCACATCGTCGATCCCGGCCGGCGCGACGCGCACCTCCAGCGCCTCCAGGCCGCCGGCGTCGACGTCGCCCACTGGATGGATCGAGGAGCGCTCGAAGTGCGGACGTGGCCCGACGTCCACTTGATCGAGGGCCACTTTGACCAGGACCGGATGCTGGCGCTGATCCAGGAGGTGCTGGGCGCAGGCCGGCCCGCGTTTCCGCTCACGCGCTTCATCGCCAACATGGAATGGGCCCTCGAGGACGTGCCGGGCGTCGGCGACATCGTCGAGTACGAGGCGCGTCTCAACGACGTACTGCCCAGATACGCCATGGACCCGGTCATCTGCACCTACGACCTGGGCCGCTTCGGCGCCGGGGTGACCGTCGACATCCTGCGTACGCACCCGGTAGCCGTTGTCGGCGGCACGCTCCAGAAAAACCCCTTCTACGTGGCACCGGATGCACTTCGGGCGGAGCTGCGCGAACGCAGCAGGGTGCCGGTCGCGTGATTGGCCAGGCCATCCCGCCGTGAACCTCGATCCTGCCGCGGCGACGCGTCTGGTACGCGACCTGGTGGCGCTGTCGGGTCTCGCCGCGGCATGGGTCGATCAACCGGCCGACGAGATCGGCAAGGGCCTGGCAGAGGCGCTCTGCCGGATCGGCGGGAGCTGGGTCTATGTTCGGGTGCCCCGCGATCCTGGTGAGGGCGGGCCCTTCGCGTGCGGGATGATCGATGGCCGGCCGATCGATGCGAATGCTCTGGCGGACGTCGAGCGCGCCCTCGGGTCACTTGACGGCGCCCCGCGCGCGCACGGCCGGGCCGATTTCGAGGACCCATTCGGGACGGACGCGAAGGACCTGATCGTCGTGCCGCTCGGCATTGGAGGCAACCAGGGCGTGGTTGCGGTCGGCGTCACCCAGTCGGACGTGTCAGTCGATGCCCTCCGGATGCTGGTCGGCGTGGCTGGCAACCAGGCCGCGACCGCGCTTGCCAACGCGCAGCTCAACCGCGAGCGCAGCAACCTCATGAGCGATCTGGAGCAACTGGCCGCCGACCTCACGAAGGCGAACGCGATCAAGGACGAGCTGCTTGGTCTGGTCTCGCACGATCTCCGCACGCCACTCAACAACATCCTCGGTATGACCGAGGTGCTGCGCCGACGGCTCGCCTCGGACGTCATCGCTTCGGGAGCGCTGGAGGACATCGCAGCCGAGACCGACCGCCTCACGCGCCTGATCGAGAACATGCTCGTCCTCGCTCGAGTTGAGGACGCCGAGAAGGGCGACAAGGTCTCGGTGGAGCCGGTGCTCCTCCAGCGAGTGCTTTCCCGGCAGGCAGGGGACGCGCGGCGCCGGCATCCGTCGCGGGAGATCGTCCTTGACATGACTGCGAGCCTGCCTCCGGTCCTGGCCCAGCCAACCTACGTCGACCAGATCGTCTACAACCTCATCACCAACGCCACCAAGTACAGCCGTCCGGGCACGCCCATCGAGGTCGAGGCTCACCAGATGGCGGACACGGTCGAGATCGTGGTCAGGGACCGCGGAGAGCCGATGGATCCGGCGGAGCTGGAGCTCTTCTTCGAGCCGTTCTTCCGCTCGTCGCGCGCCCGCTACGTTTCGGGCGCGGGCCTCGGCCTGACGGTCTGCCGCCGGCTGGTGGAGGCGCAGTCGGGCCGCATCTGGGCGAGGCAGCGGGACGGCGGCGGTCTTGAGATCGGCTTCTCGCTCCCGGTCGCCGAAGACGAAGCAGACGATCGCGTTGCCGTGCCCGTCGAAAGGTCGAGTGCGGCGAGAGCTGCCGAAGCGGACGGGTTGAGAGCCATCCCCGGGTCCAGGCAGCGGCCCGCGCCCGCGGAGATCGCCCCTGAAGGGTGAGTCAGCCGTTGGCCGCAACTTCACACGATGAGTGAGCGTTCCGGTCCGATTCGCAGGCCCTGCTGCCGACAGCCAGTCCCGGCTGTCGGATAGCACCGGCGACATAGAGTGCGGATTGGAGCGGGAGACGGGGATCGAACCCGCGACATTCAGCTTGGAAGGCTGACGCTCTGCCATCTGAGCTACTCCCGCTCGGTTGCGTGCTCAACTACAGCGGATGACCGTTGTCTCGGACCTCGGCAGATTGACCACAGCGTTCGCACAGCGGAGAATCACGTCCAATCCTAGCGCCGTTGAGCGTGGGACAGCGTCAAAGTATGCGCTGTACGCTCGCCGCTGAGTTCGGGCAGAAAGGCTGACTCTTCGATGCCCAGAACGTCTCGCACGAGCCGTATCGTAGTCGAAGAGGAACCGCCGGCGACCGGCCTCACGAACGACGCGGCGATCGACTCGTACCGCCTCAGCCTCAGGGCGGGCAACAAGAACCCGGCCACGATCAAGACCTACTTGGCGGCTCTCGCCCAGTTCAGCCTCTCCTGGTCGAACGAGGCATGCCCCGGACCCTGCGGGCCATCCGTCGCGAGCACCTCGAGGCGTTCATCGTTGCCCTCCAGGATGCGGGCCAGCGCCCGGCGACCGTATCGATCGCCTACCGCAGCCTGCAGCCGTTCTTCAAGTCGGCGCTTGGCGAGGACGAGATCCCCGTATCGGCGATGGAGCGGATGACGCCGCCGATCGTGCCCGAGGAGCCGCCGGCGAGCCTGCGCGACGAGGAGCTCAAGGCGGTCCTGAATGCCTGCGCGAGCAGCGATTTCGACGCTCGCCGCGACACGGCCATCATCCGCCTCCTTCTCGACACCGGCATGCGCAGGGCCGAGCTTGCCGGCCTCAGGCTCGATGACATCGACATGGACCAGCAGGTCGCGATCGTCATGGGCAAGGGCCGTCGACCGCGGGCCTGCCCGTTCGGCAACAAGACGGCCCAAGCCCTCGATCGTTACGTCCGGCTGCGGCTGAGCCACCCGTTCGCAAGCCAACCGGAGCTATGGCTCGCCCGCAAAGGTGTCCTCACCGACAGCGGCGTGCTGCAGGTACTGCGACGCCGCGGCGCCGCGGCCGGTCTTCCCAAGCTTCACCCGCACCAGTTCCGCCATACGTACGCGCACCTGTGGCTCGCCGACGGTGGCAACGAGGGCGACCTGATGCGCCTCGCCGGCTGGAAGAGCCGCCAGATGCTCCGCCGCTACGGTGCCTCTGCCGCGGATGAGCGGGCACGGGATGCGTTTCGACGCCGGAGCCCGGGAGATCGCCTGTGACACCTCAAGGCGAACCTCTGACATTCCCTGCCACCTACTGGCATTCTCCTGATTGGCATCAATCCGGCGCCGTCACCGGTCGCCACCTGGGCATGACTACCAGGGCCAGCCCGGTCGCAGATTACGCATCTGTGACCGCAATTTAGAAGACGAGTTGTTGACATATAAAGCAAAAACTCGTAGTCTTGCAATGGATGAAAAACCGCCTTACGGTCCCTGAGGTTCATGAGGTAGTCCAGCTTGCATTCCTGGCCGGACTGACCCAGCGCGTGCCTGCGCGGCATTACATCCTCAAGGGCGGAGCGAACCTCCGGCTATATCTCGGCAGTCCCCGGTCATCCGAGGATATGGATTTCGATGCCATCGACATCCCGGAGTCGAAGCTGGCCGATAAGGTCAACGAGTCGCTCCGCGCACCTGTTGTCGGGCTGATACTTCGAACTCACGGTCTTACCGTCACGCGCGCCGGAAGCCAGAAGCAGACGGGCACGACACAGAGGTGGGCCGTCGAAGTCCAGGCGCCAGGTCACCGCCTCATGGTTTCAACAACCGGCGAGTTCAGCCACCGGGTCAGCACCGCCGGCTTCCATGAGTCGGCGCGGTCGAGCGCGAGGGCTGACCCGATCGATCCTCGGATCGGAGGCCGGTACGGCGCTCCCCCGATCGTTCTTCCTCACTACCTCGCGATTGCCGCGATCGGCCAGAAGATCGGAGCACTTGCACAGCGGACAGTCAACCAACCGCGCGACGTCTTTGATCTGGATCTTCTGCTTGGCAGGCATCCGGACGAGGCGCCGAAGAAGGGCGACATCGACGCCGAGCTCGCCGAGCGTGCCGCAGAGCGTGCGACCGAGTTGGAATTCGAAGCCTTCCGCGACGCGGTGCTGCCGTTCATCGATTTGGAGGTGCGGTCGTTCTACGAGACGCCGGCCGCTTGGTCGGCGATGCAGGACCGGGTGGCCGCTTACCTTCTCGAGCTTGTCTGATGGGCGCGTCGTCCGACTTCGCCAGCCTCCGCGCCATGGGCCGCCCTCTGGTCACAACGCGCGACGCGTCGATCCGCCTCGGGCGGACCGAGACCGCCGCCAGCCACCTTCTGCGTCGACTATCCGACGCGGACATGGTCCACCCGATTCGACGCGGCCTGTGGGCCATCGAGCCTGACATTGATCCGATGCAGGTCGTCCCCTGGGCGACCGCACCGTACCCAAGCTACGTCTCCCTCTGGTCGGCCCTCCACGCGCACGGGATGCTGTCGCAGATCCCACGGGAGACGCACGTCGTCTCGGTCGGGCGTGCGCAGCATATCTCCACGCACGTGGGGATCTTGGTCGTCCACCATATCGCGCCGGAGGTCTTCGGCGGATACGAGACGTCAGCAGCTGGGATCGCACTTGCCTCGCCCGCGAAGGCAATCTTCGACATGGCCTACCTTTCGGCGACGCACGGGCGTCAGTTCAGGCATCTTCCCGAGGTCAGCCTTGGTCGCAAGTACCGCAGCCGGGACGCTCGGGCGTGGGTCGCGAAGATCCCGACTGCGAGACTTCGGGCGATCACCCTTGCGCGCATAGAAATAGTCGAGAGGAGCGCTGCGGCGGTGGCCGGCTGATGATCCATCCACTGGTTCTTCCGCTGACACGACCCCTTTCAGCTATTACGCTCGTGATGCAACGCAGCGGCAACCGACTCTGGAGTGCCTCACCCGACCTCTTGACTTGCGGTGATTCCGACAGCTACTTCCCCGATCGGCGCTTGCGGGCTTCGACGACTTCGCGCACGTCTACGCAGATTTCGAGCTCCAGGGATTCATGCGGCTCATCGGTGCCACGTTCCGGGTCATCGCACCCGGCCGCACGGAGTTGCGCATCCCGTTCAGGCCGGAGCTCGCCCAGTGGCACGGCTATTTCCACGGCGCGATGAGCGGCGCGGCCGCGGACGTTGCAAACGGCTACGCCGCACTCAGCGTGCTGCCGCCCGGCTCCAGCGTGCTCGCCGTGGATTACAGCATCCAGTTCCTCGAGCCGGCCCTCGGGGAGGAGCTGATCGCGCGGGGAGAGATCCTGCGCGCAGGCAAGCGGCTGGTCGCATGCCGGGCGGACGTGCTGGTCCTTCGGGATGGGCAGGAGCATCTGTCGGGCGTTGTTCTCGAAACGGTCAGCGGCAGGCGGGTTCCAGGGGACGCGCTGAGGCGCGGCCAGCCGCGGTGACCAGCGTCCACGTGCTCCATGCCGGTTATGCCGACGACCTGGTTGCCAGCAGCGTCACCCTGATCCGCGACGGCGACGCATTGATCATCTCCGACCCGGGCATGGTCAGGGACCGCGCCGCGATCCTCGAACCGCTGCGCGCACTCGGCGTCGCCCCGAGGGCGTGACCCACGTCTTCCTGACCCACCACCATCCCGACCACACGATCAACGTCGCCCTCTTCCCGAATGCCGAGGTCGTCGATTTCTGGGCGCGCTACCGCGGCGACGAGTGGCTCGACCACGAAGGTGACGGCTACCAGCTCTCCCCGAACTGCCGGGTCTGGCTGACGCCTGGCCATACCGCGGAGGACGCCACCCTCATCGTGCGGGCGGACGACGCCGTCTATGCCATCACGCACCTCTGGTGGCGCGGCGATCGCTCGCCGGAGATGGACCCGCTGGCCGACGACCAGGCGGAGCTGGAGCGCAACCGCGCCCGTGTCCTCGAGGCTGCCGACATCGTGTTTCCCGGCCACGGCCAGCCATTTTCGGCACGGGACTGAAACCAGCCACGGGACTCCGGACACGTCCAGGCGGACCATCGGCTAGCCGGGTCGTGGGCGAAACGTCATGCGGCTGAGGGACCCTCGCCGGCGCTAGGCTGCCGGCTATGCCCACCGTCACCATCAACGCGCAGGTCGCGCACCTGCTTCGCCGCACCAGCTTCGGGCCGCTGCCGGGGCAGGTGGACAAGCTGTCCAAGCTCGGCATCCAGGGCGCGATCGACCATGTCCTGGCGGGATCTCCGTTGCCCGTGGCCACACCGGACCTGACCGACGACTCGTCCGACGAACCCGTTCGCTGGTGGCTCGGAATGATGGCCGACCCCAAGGCCGGCCTGCACGAGAAGATGACCTGGTTCTGGCACGGCCACCTGACCATCAGCCACAACAAGGTCTTCTGGTGGAACGTCGAATGGCCGGCGCACCTGCTCCAGCGGCAGTTCGCGCTGGGCAGCTTCCGCCAGATGCTCAAGCAGCTGACCATCTCGCCCGCGATGCTGCTCTATCTCGACGGCGACTGGTCCACCGTCCAGGGTCCCAACGAGAACTACGCGCGCGAGCTCCAGGAGCTCTTCACGATCGGCCAAGGGAACGTCGTCCAGGACAACGTCTCCAACGGCGCCCTCGCGCTCGCCGGCTGGCATGTCGATTGGGACCTCGGCACGAGCATCTTCATCGACGAGGACTGGTCGCGGCTGGACCACAAGGTCCCCTTCCTCGGCAAGCAGGTGTGGCGCTATGACGAAGTGGTCGACGCAGCCTGCGATGACCAGGCAATGCCGAGCTTTGTCGCGGCAAAGATCTGGTACTACCTCGTGGGCATCACGCCCTCGCCGTCGAAGCAGGCAACCCTGGCGACCTTCTTCCGCTCCCATGGTCTGGACACGGGCGCTCTCGTCGGATACATCCTGCGCGACCCCGTCTTTCTCCAGAAGCGCCTGAACCGGCCGCGCTATCCGGTCGAGTGGGTCACGGCCGCCATGGCCGCGATGGGCATCTCGGACCACCGACAGACAGCGGTCGACCAGCTGTGGCAGATGGGCCAGCTGCCGTTCTACCCGCCGTCGGTCGCGGGCTGGCCGGTCGGTCTTCGCTGGCTGAGCCCGAGTCTCGCTCTGGCACGTGCGGCACTGGCGGCCGACTCGATCGCAATCCAGAAGGTCGCCGACGCGGCCGATCCGGTGGCCGCGGCCCTGCATCGCTGCTCGATGTTCGAGGTCAGCGCGCAGACGCGAAAGGCCCTGAACGAGGCGAAGGCCTCGATGACCAACAAGACCAAGCGAGCAGCCGTCCTGCTTGCGCTCTGCCTCGCCAGTCCGGAGTTCGCACTCGCATGAAGATCATCGATCGACGCCAGTTCCTCCAGATGGGCCTCGCGGCCGGCGCCGGCGTTGCCGCAGCGACCACGTTTGGACCGGGCCTCGCGCGTGCCGGCAATCGCGGGCCCGCGGTGGGCCGGCTGCCCGTCCGCGCGCGCATCACGGCGGCTCCGATTGCGAAACGGCGCATGGTCGTGCTGGACATGGCGGGCGGAAACGATGGACTCTCCTGCTTCCCGCCGAAGGGCGTTGCCGGGAACACGTACCGCACGCTGCGCCCGCGGACGTTCATTCCCGAGGCGGACATGCTCGACCTCACGAGCTGGGGCAGCAGCACCGTGGGAATGCATCCGAAGCTCACCAACATCCATGCCCGCGGTGCGGCCGTGATCCAGGGCGTCGGCGTGGTCAAGCCGGACCTGTCGCACTTCGAGATGTTGCGACGCTGGTGGGCCGGCGACCAGGACAGCCTCCACAACTCGGCCACGGGCTTCCTCGGCCGCATCTGCGACGTCATCGGCGACCCCACGGCGCCCGCGGTCGGGCTGTCACTCGGTTACGGCCCCAGCCCGTCGCTGAACTCGGCCAACGTCGTGACGATGTCCATGGACCCCTACAGCGACGGCAGCTTTCCGACTTTTGACGACATCAACATGCACCGCGCCTGGGTCGCGGCCTGGAAGACGATGGCCGAGCGCCAGAGCACCGAGACGGTGCCGTTCTGCTCGGCGCGCGATGGAGCTGCCTACGCCAAGCGCTTCAGTGACCTCGCCACCAGCCTGCCGAACCCGGGCGGAGGCTATCCCAGCACGGACCTCGGCTACCAGTTGATGCTGGCGGCCCGGATCTGCGCACAGGACAACGGCATCCGTATCGTCCACATCCCGGTCTTCGAGGACTTCGACACGCACGACGACCACCTGGCACGGCACGCCGCCGTGCTCCAGGACATCGACACGGCCGTCGAGGCCTTCCTGACCGATCTCGCGCTGCGCGGCATCCAGGACGAGGTGCTACTGGTGTCGACGTCCGAGTTCGGGCGCCGCGTACCGGACAACGAGTCCAACGGCCTCGACCACGGCGCCGGCTCCTTCGTGATGCTGATGGGGCCGATCAACCCCGGCCTTTACGGCGCGTATCCGGACCTCTCGTCGCTCGACGGTGACGACAACCTGGTCGCCACCGTTCACATGAACGACTACTACGCGACGCTGGCCGAGGGCTGGTTCGGGGTCCCCGCCTCGCAGGTGCTGAGTGGCGGCACCCCGTTGAGCGGCATCTTCACCTCGTAGCTGCAACGGGCTGCGCCCGCAGCCAGGCTCGCGGCGGTACGGTTCGGAAGATGAACCGTACCCCGTCGACTCTGGTCTCGTTCGTCGCCCCGCTCGATATCCCGCGCTCGCTGGCGGGCCTCACTCGTTGGGGCGACGACCTGGCGGACCGCTGGAATGGCCGCCGCTGGCTGCGCGCGTGGCACCTGGACGGACGCTGGGTCGCGGTGCGGGCGGTGCGGGCGGTGCCGGTCGGAGACGTCGCCGATCCCGCACTGGAGGTGACGGCCGCGGCACCGGACGTCGAGCGTGCGTCCGCGGCCGTGGCGCAGGCCTTTGCGGGATCGGCGATTGCCAACGCGGCACTGGCGGAGCTCATCGAGACGGACCCTGCGGTGGCGGCCGCCGATCACCGCTTCCACGGCGTGCGGCCGCTGCTCCAGGCGGATCCGTTCATCGGTTTGATCGGGCCATCAGCGCGCAGCAGGTGAACCTGCGCTGGGCGACCGAGATCCGGAAGCGCCTCGCTCTCGCGTATGGCGACGCCCTCCCGATCGAGGGAGAGGAGGTGCGCGTCCTCCATCCCGGGCGCCTGGCCAGGGCGACGGTCGACGACCTGCGAGCCCTCCAACTCACGCGCGCAAAGTCGGCGTCGGTGATCGACGTGGCGCAGGCGGCCGCCGAAGGGCGCCTTGACGCGACGGAGCTGGCCCGGCTCGAGGACGAGGCCCTGATCGAGCGGCTGGTGCTGATGCGAGGAATCGGGCGCTGGAGCGCGGAGTGGTTCCTGGCGCGCAACCTGGGACGGCCGCGTGTCGTTGCCGGCGACCTCGGCGTGCGCAAAGCCGTCGGCCGTGCCTATTTCTCGGGGCGCCTCCCGTCGGAGGCGGAGGTTCGCATGGCGACCGCCCACTGGGGCGCGGCTGGCGGGATCGCGCAGCAGCTCCTGCTGCACGCGCTGGTGGAGGACGACGTCCGGCCGGCGTAGCATCGTCGCGACGGATCAGAACTCGGCTTCGAGCTGGCTGACCTTCTCGAGGCGGCGGGCGTGCCGGCCGCCCTGGAACTCACCGGTGATGAACGCCTCCACGCAACCGAGCGCCAGCTGGAGGCCCACGATTCGGGCGCCCATGGCCAGGACGTTGGCGTCGTTGTGCTCGCGGCCGAGCCGTGCCGAGACGGGTTCCGTAGCCTCCACGCAGCGAATGCCACGGATCTTGTTGGCCACGATCTGCTCCCCGGTCCCGCTGCCGCCGAGCACGATTCCGAGCTGGCAGTCGCCGGAGGCAACGGCGCGAGCGGCGGGTGCGATCACGTCTGGGTAGTCGACCGGGACGGTCGAGTCCGTGCCGAAGTCGATCGGCTCGTGGCCTGCCGCCCGGAGGAAGTCGATGATCGGCGCTTTGAGCGGGAAGCCCGCGTGATCGGACGCGACGGCGATGCGCATCAGTCGGCGAGTGAGGGCGTGGGTCCGGGCACGCGCGTCATTCGGGCCGGTTGCTGCGCGCGGCCTGTCGCTCGCGATCGAGTCGGTCCGGATCCTCCATGTCGGCCTCGAATGCCTCGGTGATCCAGCCGACGATCTCGTCGACGTCGTCGCTGACCTTCGCGAGCATCGTGTCCGCTGGGCCGATGTTGTGGCCGCTCGCGACAGGGCCGTTGATCCAGTCGAGCAGCCCCTGCCAGTACTCGGAGCCCACGAGGATGATCGGGAAGTGCTCGATCTTGCCGGTCTGCACCAGCGTCAGCGACTCGAACAGCTCGTCGAGCGTTCCGTAGCCGCCCGGAAAGATCACGAAGGCCTGCGCGTACTTCACGAACATCGTCTTGCGCACGAAGAAGTAGCGGAAGTCGATGGCCAGGTCGACGTACTCGTTGACGCCCTGCTCGTGCGGTAGCTCGATGCCGAGGCCAACGGAGACGCCGTTCGCCTGGCGGGCCCCGAGGTTGGCGGCCTCCATGATCCCGGGACCACCGCCGGTGATGATCGTGAAGCCGTGCTCGGAGAGGCCCTTGGCGAGGGCCCGCGCCCTGTCGTAGAGGGGATGGTCGCGCGGCGTCCGTGCCGAGCCGAAGATGCTGACCGCCGGTCCCAGGCGCGCGAGCGCGTCGAAGCCGTCCACGAACTCGCCGAGGATGCGGAGCGCACGCCACGCGTCAGTCTCGACGAAGGACGCGTCCGCGTACGGTCGTGTCATGAGGAGCTTGCGATCCTCGGTGGGCTTGCGCGGGCGTCGCTGTCGATGCAGTTGCTCGGTCATCTCGCCCGGCAGGATACGCCGCGCGGAACTCATGGGCCGGGTCGTCCGTCTGAGAGGCACATCAGACATTTCCCTTCCCGACCCGGTGGCTCGTTGCTGGGGCAGCGAGCCCCGGGTGTCGGGATCCCCGCGGACGATGCCTATGACCGTGAAGCAGCAGATCCGGACGCTCTCCCTGGCAGCCGTGCTGCTTCTCCTTGGCGCCTGCTCGGCTGCGGGTCGTGCAACGGCCCCGTCGGCCCCCCTGCTCGCCACCCCCGGATTGCCGGGTGAGTCCGTCCCCGCGGCTTCGCCTTCGCCCACGTTCGTTCCGTCGTCGCAGCCATCCGTGGACGCCGGCACCCTTCCCGTCGACACCGCGGCAGGCGCACTTGCCGCCGTCGTGGCCGGGCACCCGCAGTTCGCCGGGTACCGACTGGTTGCGCCGCCGGGCGTGGCATCCGCGAGCCCGGCTTCGCCCGTGAGGCCCATCGGC
Source organism: Candidatus Limnocylindrales bacterium (assembly GCA_038237595.1). Taxonomy (GTDB): domain Bacteria; phylum Chloroflexota; class Limnocylindria; order Limnocylindrales; family CSP1-4; genus JAFMJV01. The sequence continues at coordinate 39,493 of JBBRYO010000003.1, forward strand.
GGCGCCGACCGGAGCGTGCTCGTGGAGCAGATTGCCGGCGGCTTCCGGCTCGTCTTCATGACGGGCTCCGGCGACTGCCCGTCAGGTTGCATCGACCACCGCTATGACGTGTTCCTTGTTCGCGGCGACGGCACGGTGGAGCAGGCATGCGTCCTGGAACGCTTCCCGATGGGTAGCGGCGATCCGTGCGCGGGCGGTTGACCTCCGGCCCGGGCCATGCTGGCGCCATGGAAGACAAGGCAGAGGCGGGCGCGGTCGCCATCGATCCCGTCTGCGGCATGGACGTCGAGCTCGCCGGCGCTGGTTCTGCGGACGTGGCTGCAAGCTCGAATTCGAGGACGATCCGGGCCATTTCCTGGACCCTGACTACGTCCCCGCGATGTAGTCTCCTCGGCGCGTTGCAGGGTTCGTCGAGGCGATTCTGAAAATTCGCTGGACGGCCGCTTGACGCACCGCTATATTCGCGCGGATTTCAGGGAAGCCAGGCTCCCCACTCGCGACCGCGTGGCCCCCAGGTCCGTGTTGTCGAAGGCCTCCGCGACCCTGATCAAAGCGTCATGGTCGGAGGTTCGTAGTTCCGTGTATACCGATCGGGTCATGAGTTGCCTGGATTGCGGGCAGGAGTTCGCCTTTACTGCCGGCGAACAGGAGTTCTACTCCCAGCGCGGGTTCACCGAGCCGCCCAAGCGGTGCCCGTCGTGTCGAGCGATCCGCAAGGCCCAGCGGAATTCGTCGACGATGTCAGCCGGGACGATGTCCTATTCGTCGGGGTACGAGCGCACCGATGGTGGCTACAACGGCGGCTCGAGCTACGGCGCCGAGCGGCGACCGCGGCAGACGTTTGAGGCCCCCTGCGCCGACTGCGGCAAGATGGCACAGCTGCCGTTCCAGCCCACCGGAGCGCGCCCGGTCTACTGCAGCGACTGCTTCCAGAGCCGGCGCGCCTGACGAGTACGGCCCTTCCCGACCGCAGTCCGAGGTGATCGGAGACTCGATTACGCCGCCCACATAAGCCGGCGATAAGTGCGCGCAAACGGTGCGCGAAGAGCCCCTCCCTAATCTCCATTCCGCACGTCGATTCGCGCTTCGCGGAGCGGCGTCCCGCCACCGGAAGAGGCACCACAGGATGGAGAGCCATGCGCACCGTATTGCCGCTCGTCTACCGCCACGCCCGCTGGGGCGCACAGCTTCCCGTGTGGGTCGCGATCGCGTTGGCCATCCTGGCCCTCCTCGCGTTCGCAGACCTGCTGTCAAACGGCACCGACCTGCCGAGCCCTGACGGGCCGCTGCTGGCGCCATTCCGCTGGCTGCCGATCGACGAGTCCCTGGCCTGAGCGAGGGCTCAGGGCGCGGATCGGCTGGCGGCCTCCGTCCCCGCAAGTCGCTGTGCGATGTACACGGGCACCGTGGAGAGCAGGATCACGATCACGGCCACCACGTTGACGATCGGGCGCTGGTTGGCCTGCTTGATGTTGCTGAAGATCCAGATCGGTAGCGTCTGGTCGGTGCCGGCGGTGAAGTTCGTGACGATGATCTCGTCAAAGGAGAGCGCGAACGCGAGCATGCCGCCGGCCAGGAGCGCCGTAGCCAGAACCGGCAGCGTGATGTGGCGGAAGGTCTGGAGCGCGTCGGCGCCGAGGTCCATCGACGCCTCCTCGATGGAGGCCGAGCTCCGTCGCATCCGGGCGACGACGTTGTTGTAGACGACCACGATGCAGAACGTCGTGTGGCCGATGACGATCGTCACCGGGCTGAACGGGATGCCCAGGTTGTTGATCGAGGTCCCGAGCGCAATTCCGGTCACGATGCCCGGCAACGCCAGGGGCAGGACGAGCGCGAGTGAAACCGTGTCGCGGCCGAAGAACCGGAAGCGATGCACCGCCAGCGCGGCGAGGGTGCCGAGGACGAGGGCGATCACTGTCGCCCCGATGCCCGCCTCGATCGAGAGCACGAAGGCGTCCCGGGCGGCCGCGTTGCCGATCGCCGCCTCGTACCACTTCGTGGTCCACGCACCGATCGGCCAGGACTGGCCGCGATCGGCGTTGAAGGAGAAGAGGAAGACGATGATGAGCGGCACGTAGAGGAAGGCCAGCACGAGCATCGCCACGAGCCGCAGTCCCCAGCGCCCGAGCATCACAGCGCCTCGAATGCGCCGGCTCGGCGAGCCAGGGTCAGGTACACGCCCATGATCAGCACGGGCACCAGGGCGTAGGCGGCGGCGAACGGGATGTTGCCCGCCACGCCCTGGTTGTTGAAGATCACGTTCCCGATGAACTGGCTGTTCATGACCAGGGGCGGCGTGATGTAGTCGCCGAGGGTCAGCGAGAAGGTGAAGATAGAACCCGCCGCCACGGCGGGGAAGGCCAGCGGCAGGATCACCTTGCGAAAGGTCACGCCGGACCGGCCGCCAAGGTCCGAGGAGGCCTCCAGCAACGAGCTGGGAATGCGTTCCAGCCCCGCGAAGATCGGAAGGATCATGTAGGGCAGCCACAGGTAGGTGAAGACGATCCACCCCGAAACGCCCGAGAACCCGAGGCGAAGACCGCCGATGCCGACCGTCTGCGCCAGCCAGTCGAGCGGGCCGTTGGGCTGGAGGATGACGCGCCAGGCGAAGACGCGGACGAGATAGCTCGCCCACAGGGGCAGCAGGACCAGCACGACCAGCAGCCGTCGCGTTCGTGGTGACGCGACGCGCGCCATGTAGAAGGCGATGGGGAATGCGAGCACGGCCGTCGTCACTGTCACGGCCGCGGCCATGACCAGCGTTCGCAGCGTGATGTCCCGATAGACCGGCTCGGTGATCAGCTGCTGGAAGTTCTCGAGGCTGAAGCCCCGGACGATCGCCGAGGTCGTCGGATCGAGATACCAGAAAGCGGACACCAGCAGCAGCGCGAGCGAGCCGAAATAGACGACGCCCATCCAGCCGATGGGCGGGACGAGCACGATGGCGAGCGCCGCTCGCGGCGAGCGATACAGCCAATCGAGGACCCTGCGGCGAAGGGGCAGCGCGTCGACCGGAGAGAGGGTTCCGCCTGCGCTCGTCATCGGATGGTCTGGCGCTCCGCTCTGGCGGGATCGCAATCGGCCCGAGGCGACGCCCCGGGCCGATTGCCTGCTTCGATCAGCCGCGGGTCAGCCGCGGATCTCGGTCCATTTCTGAGTCCATACCTTGTAGTCGGTGCAGGTCTTGCCACGCGAGTCACCGCAGTCGGCCTGCGGCGTCTTCCAGAAGGCGATGCTTCCGTAGAACGACGAATCGTTCACGCGGTACGCGTCGCAGAAGCCCGGCAGCGCATACGAGCCGTAGCCTGGATCGAGGAACTGGCAGGCCTTGGGGTTGGCGGGCGATTCGCCGAAGTACTCCGCGACCTGCGTCTGGACCTCCGGCGTGATCATCCAGGCCATCCACTTCATCATGCAGTTCGGGTTCTTGGCGTGGCTCGAGAGCATCCACGTGTCTGCCCAGCCGGTCATGCCCTCGCTCGGAACGATCCCCTCGACCGGGACGCTCTCCGCCTTGAGGGTGTTGAGCTGGTAGGGCCAGGTCGTGCCGATCACGCTCGTGCCGTTCTTGAAGTTGTCGATCTCGTCGCTGTACAGCGACCAGTACTTGCCGACCAGCGGCGCCTGCGCCTTGAGCAGCGCGACCGCCGCGTCCAGCTGGTCAGGCGCCAGCTCGTACGGGTTGGTGATGCCGAGGTCGGGGTTGTGCGCCTTCAGGTACAGCGCCGCGTCGGCGATGTAGATCGGGCTGTCGTAGTCGGTGATCCCGCCGCTGAAGGCGGTCGCCTTGGCCGGATCGAAGACGGCGTCCCAGCTCGTCGGAGCAGGGGTGACCTTCTCGGTGTTGTAGAGGAGCAGGTTGCCGCCCCAACCGTGCGGCACGCCGTAGTGCTTGCCGTCCACCACGTAGTGCGGCGCGTCCTGGAGGAACGGGGCGATGTCGCTGAAGCCGGGGATCTTTGCCGGATCGATGACCGCCACGTCGCCGTTGGCGATCAGGCGGTTCGACGCATCGCCGGAAGCCGACACGCCGTCGTATACGGAACCGCCGCCCTGGCGCATGTCGGTGACCATCTGGTCCGAGGTGTCATCGGGCTTGAGGTTGACGACGCAGCCCGTCGCGGCCGTGAAGGGTTTCACCCAGTCGTATTCGGGCACGTTCGCGCCGCTCTCTGCATAGCCGGGCCAGATGATCAGGTTCAGCTTGCCCTCGCCGGGGCCGCCAACGGCGGAGAGATCGATGCTCGGGATGAGGGGTGCGATCGGCGACGACGAGGTGCCCGGTGCCTCGCTTGCGGGTGCCGTCTCGCTGGCGACCGGTGACGCGGTCTCGGCGACCGGTGACGCGGTCTCGGCGACCGGTGACGCGGTCTCGGTGACCGGCGGCGGCGTCGATCCCGCGGGCGTCGGCGGAACCGGCGTGGCCGGGACGAGGGTTGCCGGCACGGGTGTCACCGGCACCGGGGTCGCCGCGATCGGCGTGACCGCCGGGGTCGCCGTCGTCGAGGTGCCACCGCCACACGCGGTCAGGGCCAGCAGCAAGGCCGGCGCGACCGTCAGCCAGCGACGCCCCCTCGCGCGCCTCCCGTTCATCGAATCAGCTAGGTTCATCCTGCGCTCCTCCTCGTGCCTGTGGATCGTCCTCGTCGTTGGCAACCGACAAGGTGTGCCGCCGTTCCCACTTCAACAGGACGGCCTTGCCTTTGAGCGCCAGCGCCTCCATAGAGGACGTGGCCACGTTCTGCTTGATGACGGCCAGCTCGGCGCCGGCGTTGAGTGTCACGTGATAGCGGGTGTCCGATCCCAGGTAGACCACGTCACGGACGTGGCCCAGTGCGGATACGAAGCCCGGCGGGGTCGGTTCGCCGGGCTCGGCGAGGTGGATCTTCTCGGGACGGACCGTGAACGTGCCGCGCTCGCCGAGGACGGCCTCGGCGGCCGCGCCTGAGAGGATGTTGGACGTGCCGACGAAGCCGGCCACGAAGGCCGTGGCGGGATGCTCGTAGACCTCGGCGGGCGTACCCACCTGCTGGATCGAGCCGCGGTTGAAGATCGCCATGCGGTCGCTCATGGCGAGCGCCTCTTCCTGGTCGTGCGTCACGTAGATGAACGTGATGCCGACCTGCTCCTGGATCGTCTTGAGCTCGATCTGCATCTCCTGGCGCAGCTTCAGATCGAGTGCGCCGAGCGGTTCGTCGAGTAGCAGCACCTTCGGCCGGTTGACCAGGGCCCGAGCGAGCGCGACGCGCTGCCGTTGGCCGCCCGAGAGCTGGCTCGGCCGCCGGTTCTCGTAGCCCTCGAGGCGGACCATGCGAAGGGCATCCGTGACCCGTTTGCGGCGCTCGTCGCGCGGCACCTTGCGGATCATGAGCCCGTACCCGACGTTGTCGGCGACGTCCATGTGCGGGAAGAGCGCGTAGTCCTGGAAGACGGTGTTCACGTCGCGCTCGTAGGGCGGTCGCTGTGAGACGTCGTGGCCGTCGAGGATGACGCGCCCGGCGTCCGGGCGCTCGAAGCCCGCGATCATGCGCAGCGTCGTGGTCTTGCCGGAGCCGGACGGTCCCAGCAGCGAGAAGAACTGGCCTGCCGGGATCTCGAGGTCGATGCCTGCGACCGCGACCACGTCGCCGTAGAGCTTCCGCACGCCTTCGAGCCGGACGGCCGCCGGTGCCGGTGGGGTCGCGGCGGCCGGGACTGCACGGCTGGCACTGGATCGGTCCTCGGCAACGACGGTCACGCGCTCCTCGGCTCCGCGTCTGAAGAGAGACTCACGCGCTCGCGACGGCGAGCTTCCGCGGTCCGGAGGTCCTCGCTCTCCTCTGCGGAAGAACCGGAACGGGAACGGCCGAACTCTGCGGCTTGGCGCTCGTGACTGTCAAGTTGGTGCGCGTTTCGCGTCCCGCCTGCCCGCGCAGCGCGGAATTCGCAGCCGCGGGTGGCCCGACCTCCGCCCAGGGGCCTCCGGAGGCCGCGGCCGTACAGTCTGGCGCATGGCTTTCCCTCCCGGGCGCACCTCGCGCGCGCCGTTCTACGTCACGCTCGGGTTCTTCGCCGTCGCGCTGACCTTGGTGCTGATCGGCGCGCAACGTTCCGCCGAGTCGCCTGCGCCGCCCGCGGTCCCGTCACCGGGCACGTCCACCGCGCCGAGGCCGATCAACGTGATCATGCGCGACTACCTCTACGATCCGCGGCCGATCGTCCTGGTGCGCGGCGAGACGGTGCGCATATCGATCTTCGATGCCGGCCTCCTGCCGCACGAGTTCACGCTCGGAGACGCCGCCTACGAGGCGGCCTGGGACGCCGCCGACGCCGCAGCGACTCCGCCTGCGCCGTTCACGACGGCACCGCCCGCGAGTGCTCCCGCGGCCACGGGCGGGCTCCATGTGCTGCTGCCGCCGGGGGGACAGGCGACCGTCGAGTACACCGTGCCGCTCGCCGGAGACGTGCAACTGTTGTGCCACCTGCCCGACCACATCCGGCTCGGAATGATCGGGGATCTCGAACTGCGAGCAGCCGGATCGGCTGGCCCATAGCCGGTACACTTGCGGCCTTCCCAGCCAGCCTTCCGGGATGCGTCGCAACGTCGCGGAACAGACCGACCGCGGAGGAGAGATCTCCAGATGGCATACGTGATCGCCGAGCCCTGCATCGACGTCCTCGACGAATCGTGCATCGCCGTGTGTCCGGTCGACTGCATCCACTTCGACGCCGGCGTCGATCGCAAGCTGTACATCGATCCGGACGAGTGCATCGACTGCGGCGCCTGCGAGCCGGAATGTCCCGTCAACGCGATCTATCCGGAGGACGCCCTTCCGGCGGAATGGGCCAAGTACACCGAGGTCGACGCGCGCTGGTACAAGGACAAGGCCTCCGCCCGAGCGACCATCGACGAATGGAAGCCGCGCGCCTGAGGTCGGCGTCGGCGTTTTTCACTGCAAGAGCCGCGTCCCGGAGACGCGGCTCTTTTTCTTCTCAGCTCCGCGCGAACACCGCTCCCACGATCCGACCGACGCTGGGCCGCACGCCGTAGAGCAGCAGAGTGGCGCGGAAGACGCGCGCCGACGCGACCGTTGCCAACACCACGAACGTCCCGAGCGACACCAGGGAAAGGGCGATCTGGAGCAACGGCGGGTCTGGGGCAAGCGTCAGCACCTGGAGCATCGTGGCCGGCGCGGACAGCGGAATCAGCGCGAGGATCCAGACGATCGGCGATCCGAGGTCGGTCAGGAACACGCCGGTGAAGATCAGTGGCACGACGGCCAGGAAGCCGAAGAACCCAGCGTACTGCTGCGCCTCGCGTGACCCGGGCGCGAGCGCGCCGATGGCCGAGAATATGGCTCCGTACGCCAGGTAGCCGAGCGCGAAGTAGATCATCGCCAGCACCAGCGTCAGCGCCGAGATGTGCACGTCGAGCGAGAGGCGTTGGTTGAGCACTGGCAGTGCCACCAGGGCTGTCGCCACCCAGATCACGACCTGCGTCAACCCGACCGCGCCGAGGCCAAGGATCTTGCCTGCCATCAGCGGCAGCGCCGGGACCGAGCTCAGGACGATCTCCACGACGCGGTTCTCCTTCTCCTCGGTCACCGACTGGAGGAGGTAACCGCTGGTGATGAAGATGCTCATCACGAAGAGGAGCGTGAAGGCGTACGGCAGCAGGAAGGACGCGATCTCGGAGCCCGGCGTCACGGGCTGGCCATCGATGGTGCGAGCGGTCACGTGCGCCGGGTCCAGCACACGTTCCGCGATCTGCGGCGAGATCCGCTCCTCAGCCAGCAGCGCGTTGCGCAGGATCACGTCGAGGATCTGCTCCTGCCCCTGCTGCCGCTGCACCGCCTCGAGGGCCTGGTTCCTGGCAGAGGCTTCGATCCGCTCCACCTCCGGGTCCCCCGGGTAGGGGGATGGGATGAGGTAGAACTCCTTGGCCTTGCCTGCCGTCAGACTCGACTGCGCGGTGTTGCGATCGACCAGCTGGAAGCCGGGCGCGATGATCGGATTGACCGTCACGGGCAGGGCCGATTCGTTGACGACGAGGGTGGGGCCCGCGCTGACCGGGCCGGACCCACCGCCCAACGAGCTGCTCGAGAAGTAGCTCGAGATCGTCAGCAGAGCGCCGAGACCGATGGGCAGCAGCAGCGTGCCGAAGAGGAAGCCGCGACGACGCACGGCCCGCAGGTAGTCGCGGCGCGCCACGATCGTGAGGAGGCGCAGGAAGGTGGGCCGCCGCCGGTTGCGGGCGGTCGGGCTCAGGCCGCTCACGGTGTTGCGGTCACGCGGCGCCGGCTGCCCACCGCCCGGCTGGCCGGTCACCGCACGGCCTCGGCTCGCACGTCGCCCGCCACCGCGCGGATGAAGATCTCGTTGAGATCGGGGGCCTCGACGGCGAAGCGATCGACCTGGGCACTGGTGTTCGCGAGCTCGCGGAAGAGCTCGCGCGGCGTCGCCCCGTCACGCAACAGAAAGCGAACCGTGCCATCGAAGGCGCTGGCATGGCTGACGCTCTGGTACGCGGACGGATCGGTCGGGATGTCCCTGCCGACCACCTCCACGGCTCCGTCGCTGAATGCCGCGCGGACGGCCGCGACCGTCCCGTAGAGCAGCCGCCGTCCCTGGTCGATCAAGAGGATGCGGTCGCAGAGCGTCTGCGCATCTCCCATGTCGTGCGTGCTCATGACCACGGCAGCTCCCCGGTCGCGTTGGGCAATCAGCACGCCCTTCAGCATCTCCGCGTTGAGCGGATCGAGGCCCTGGAATGGCTCGTCGACGATCAGCAGGTCGGGCTCGTTGATGATCGTGGCCACGAGCTGCGCCTTCTGGTGCATGCCGCGCGAGAGCTCCGCGGCCTTCTTCTTGAGCGCATCGCCGAGGCCGACTTCCTCGAGCAGCTGCCGGGCTCGAGCGCGGGCTTCGGAGGTCGACAGGCCGCGCAGGGCGCCGAAGTACGTGAGCGTGTCGATGACCGGTACGTCACGGTATAGCCCACGGTCCTCCGGAAGGTAGCCCACGCGCGACTGGTGCTCCGCTCCCGGTCTTCCGCCGAAGACCTCGATCGAGCCGCGATCCGGGCGGATGATGTCCAGGATCATGCGCATGGTGGTCGTCTTGCCGGCGCCGTTCGGGCCGAGGAAGCCGAGGAGCTCCCCGGGATGCACGTCGAACGAGAGGTCCTGGACGACGTCGCTCGTACCGAAGCGTTTCCAGACGCCGGCGACGACCACGGCCGGAACGCCGCCGGACGACGGGTCTGGCGCGGCCGGAACGGCGTCGGGCGCCAGTGCGGGCACGGTGGTCACACTCCAGAGGCTACCCGAAGTGCGAGCTCGGTCCCCGCGTAACGGCCAGTAAAGGCGCCGCGGCTATGCTGGCTGGGTGAGGATCGTCTCGCTGCTGCCATCGGCCACGGAGATCGTGTTCGCGCTCGGACTGGGTGACGAGCTGGTCGGCCGCACGCACGAATGCGACTACCCGCCGGAGGTGGCGGACGTGCCGGTGATGACCGCCAGCGTCGGCGGGTCGGAGGCGGATGACAGCCGCACCATCCACGATCGGGTCTCGCGGTCGCTACACGGCGGCAGCTCGATCTACCGCTTGGACACGGACGAGCTGGAGGAAGCGCACCCGGACCTGATCCTGACCCAGGAGCTGTGTGACGTCTGCGCCGTGAGCTATCGCGAGGTGACGCAGGCGGTGCGCGCAATCGACGGGGACATCACGGTCGTCAGCCTCGAGCCGACGTCCATCGAGGGCATCTTCAACACGATCTCGACGGTTGGGGCCATGGCGGAGGCTGAAGACGAGGCGGTCGGGCTGCTGGAGATGCTGCGTGAGCGTCTCGGCGGCATCGAGAACCGCGTGCTGGAGCGCCGGCTGGCCGGTGTGCGGCCCCGGCGGATCATCTGCCTGGAGTGGCTCGACCCTCCGTTCGCGTCGGGCCACTGGGTGCCGGAGCAGGTCCGTCGTGCCGGTGGCTGGGAGCTCCTGGGGCAGGAGGGCGAACGCTCGGTCGAAACCACCTGGGATTCGGTGCGAGACGTGGATCCGGAGCAGCTGATGCTGATGCCCTGCGGCTTCGACGCGAACCGCACCGCCGCCGAATTCGACCGGATGCCGCGGCCCGAGTGGTTTGACGATCTACGAGCGGTGAGCCGGGGCGAGATCTTCGCGCTCGATGGCTCGGGCTACTTCAGTCGACCGGGACCGCGGGTGATCGACGGAATCGCGCTGCTCGCGGAGCTGTTCGACCCCGCCGGGTTCGTGGACGTGGCTCCGCCCGCGGCGTGGATCCCGGTCGGGCCAGCCTACCCGCGCTGACGCAGTAGGTCGGGAGCTTCAGGATCGCGTGCCCTTTCGAGAGAGCTTCGACTGCCTGTGGTGCGGCCGGGAATGGATGACGCGGGGCGGCGACGACCTCGAGGGCTGGGCAGCGCTCTGCCCGGACTGCCTGGGTCGCGCACAGGACAACGACTTCCTGCGCTACCGGCTGAGGGCGGCGATCCGGGATCGGGCGGCGGACACAAGGGGTCCTTCCGCGACCCATGAGGCGGCGCCGGCCCCGGGCCGCGCAACGGGGACGGCAGGCGCGCCGGCCGCTTCGCCGCAAGCCAGAAGCCTGACGAGCGCCGCACCCGAGGTCGTCGCGGAACGCGATGCTGAGATGAAGGCGTACTACGCCGCTCGCGCGCCCGAGTACGACGACTGGTATTTGCGGCGTGGCCGCTACTCGCGTGGACCTGTCCGGGATCTCGCCTGGCACGGCGAGCTGGAAGAGGTCACGCGCTGGCTCGACGGCCTTCCGATCTCGGGCGAAATCGTGGAGCTGGCGGCAGGCACCGGCTGGTGGTCGCCGCTGCTGGCGCAGAAGGGCGAGCTCTCGATCTACGACGCGGTCCCGGAACCGCTCGACCTGGCGCGCAGGCGCCTCGTCGCGCACGACCTGCGGGCACACATTCACGTGCGGGACGCATGGGACGATCCGGATCGCCAGGTCGACGCGCTCTTCTGCGGCTTCTGGCTGAGCCACGTTCCGCGGGATCGCCTGGACGCGTTCCTGGACGTGGCGCGCCGCTGGCTCAAGCCGGGCAGCCTCTTCGCCTTCATCGACTCGAAGCCCGATCCGGAGTCGGGGGCGGTGGACCACGATCCCGTCGCTGCCGACCAGACATCGCTGCGCCGACTTGCCGATGGCCGCGAGTTCCGGATCCCGAAGGTCTACTACTCCGCGAGCGAGCTCCGGGACGCGTTGCTGCGCGCCGGTTTCGCCGACGCGACCGTCACCCAGACGGCGCGCTTCTTCCTGACCGGACGGGCAACGGCCTAGTGCGCTGCCTGGAACCTACGGCAGCGGCGAACCCGGCGGATGGGCCAAACCCTCGTACACTCGGCCGCGATGACGAACGCAGTGGGGATCGGCCGGGTTGGCGTCTGGGGGCACGTGGACAACCTGCCTGCCGCGGCCCTGCGCAGCTACGTGGCGCGCGCCGCCGAGCTCGGGCTGGGCGCCTTCTGGGTGCCGGAGACCGTCGGCCGCGAGCCGTTCGCGCTCCTCGCCTCCGTCGCCCAGTCGGCCGGCGATCGGATGTGGCTGGGCACCAGCATCGCGGCGATCTACTCGCGCGACGCAGTCACCATGAGGACCGGCGCGATGACGCTGCACGAGCTGACGGGTGGCCGCTTCGTGCTAGGGCTGGGCGTGTCGCACCCGCACCTGGTGACAAAGGTGCGTGGCCACGAGTACGAGCGCCCCGTCAGCACGATGCGGGACTACCTGGACGCATACCGGGCGGCGCCATGGCGGGGTCCGAGTCTCCCCGAGGGTGCACCGGGCGAGCCACCGGTCCTCGTCGCGGCACTTCGCGAGCGGATGCTGACGCTCGGCGCGACCGAGGCAAACGGAGCCTTTCCCTACCTCGTCACCGCCGAGCGCCTGGCCCGGATGCGCGGGATCGTTGATGCAGCGGCGCAGGCGGCAGGTCGGCCCCGCCCCGTTCTCGTGGTCACGCTGCCAGTCATCGAGGGGACCGACCCGGAGGTCGCGCGTGCGACTGCTCGCGCCTACCTGGTTCCTTACCTTCGCGCCCCCAACTACCAGGCCAGCTTCGCCGAGCAGGGCTTCGAGGCCGACGACTGGACGCTGCCCGGTTCCAACCGCCTGGTAGACGCGATGGTGGCCTGGGGCGACGTCTCGAGCCTCCACACCCGCATTCGTGCCATGCACTCGGCGGGCGCCGACCACGTCGCGCTCATCCCACTCGCGCCCGACGGCACGGACGCCAACCTCACCACGGTGGAGGCCCTCGCCACTTGACATGAGGCCGCTCCTATACTCGCTGCCTCATGTCACTGCGCGATTGCACCATTGCGACCGTCGGATCCGGGGTCATGGCCGAGGCGATGATCGCCGGCCTGCTCCGGGGCGAGGAGGTCGGGCCCGAGCAGATCGTCGCCAGCCATCCGCGCCAGGAGCGGCGCGAGTACCTGCGCCGCGAGCACGGCGTCCAGGCGGTCGAATCGAACGTCGACGCCGTCCGCAATGCCGACGTGGTGGTGCTCGGCATCAAGCCGCAGATGCTGGCAAGGGTGGGTCGCGAACTGGCGCCGGAGCTGCGCGACGGGCAGCTGGTGATCAGCATCATCGCGGGGGCTACGTCGAAGGCGCTCACCAACGTCCTCAAGCACCGCCAGATCGTGCGCAGCATGCCGAATACGCCGGCCCAGCTCGGCAAGGGCATGACCGTCTGGTACGCCACGCCGGAGGTCACGTCCACCCAGCGCGCGCAGGCCGCGACCCTCCTCGGCAGCCTCGGTGCTGAGCTTGCCGTGGACGACGAGAAGCTCGTGGCGATGGCGACCGCGGTCAGCGGCACGGGTCCGACCTACGTGTTCCTGGTCATGGAGGCCCTCATCGACGCGGCCGTGCACCTCGGGTTTCCGCGGCACATCGCCCACGACCTGGTCATCGAGACGCTGGAGGGCAGCACGCTCTTTGCGAAGGCCAGCGGCATGCACCCGGCGCAGCTTCGCAACATGGTCACCTCGCCGGGCGGCACGAGCGCCGCCGCGCTCCACGAGCTCGAGTCGGGCCGCCTCCGGACCGTGCTCTCCGAGGCTGTCTGGGCCGCCTATCGACGCACCGAGGAGCTGGGACGCCAGCTCGAGGCCGACACGGCTGCCGATTCCTGATCACGACCGAGGAAGCTCACCCGGACCAGCGCGATTGGCGAAGGCTGACCGCGGTCTTCGTGGTCGCCAGCTTCATCGAGACCGTCAGCTTCGGGCACTTTTTCGCCTTCCTGCCGATCCTGGTCCGTGATCTTGGCGTCGCGCCCGAGGATGCGGCGCGCACGGTGGGCCTGCTCTCGATCGCCGCACTGCTGATCGGCCTGCCGCTCGTTCCGTTCTGGGGCGCATGGGCAGACCGCTACAGCCGCAAGCTGATCATCGTCCGGAGCGCCGTCGTCGAGGCGACCCTCTTCCTTCTGCTCGGCCTCGTGTCGCAGGTCTGGCAGGTGTTCCTGCTTGCCCCACTCATCGGCCTGGTGCTCGGCAACACGGGCGTGATGCTCGCCGAGATCACCGATCTGACCCCACGGCAGCGGCTGGGTTTCGCGATCAGCCTCGTGGGTACGGCCGGGCCCCTTGGCATTGCCGTGGGACCCGCGTTCGGCGGCGTCCTCGCCGATCGCTTCGGCGTGCAGTCGCTCTTCCTGCTGGACGCGGCTCTGACGACGGCCGTCGTGGTCATGCTCGCAACGCTCTATCACGAGCGCGCCGACCGGCCGCGGACGGGATTGACGGTCATGACGCTCGTGCGGCGCTCCCTCGTCGCTGTCATCACCACGCCGCTCGCCCGGGCCGTCTTTGCGGCGTACTTCTTCCTGCTGCTCGGCCAGCGCATCGTGTTTCCGTTCCTGGCGCTGTACGTCGAGGTCCTGAACGGGCCGGTGATGCTCGCCACCGCGGTCGGGTTCGTCGCCGGAGGCTACGGCGTGGCCGCCGCCATCGGGTCGCCCCTGGCCGGCCGGCTGAGCGACCGGATCGGCTACCGACTGGTCTACAGCGGGGCGGTCGCCCTCGTCGTCGTCTGCTTCCTGCTCGCCTCGGCAGTCACGAGCCTGCCTCCCTTCGTGGCCGTCTACGCGGCCTATGGCATCGGGTTCGCGACGGCCACCTCGATGTGCTACACGCTGCTGGCGACCGGCCTGCCCTCGGAAGTGCGCTCCCCGGTGCTCAACCTCGCGCTCGTGCCGCTCTACGTCAGCGGGGTGATCGGATCCGTGATCGCGACCCAGATACTGGTCTGGACCCACGATGACCTGCGCCCGCTGTGGCTGCTGGGAGCCGTTTTCGTGACCATTGCGCTGGTGCCGCTGCTGCGGGCCGCGTCGAGAGGCGTACCCTCGGGGGCAATGGCACAGGTCCGGGCTGAGCTGCTCTTCACGCCCGACTGCCCGCACGCGGACCGCGCCGAGGCCCTGCTGCGCTCCGTCCTCACGTCCGAGCACCTTCCCGTCGACATCGAGCGGGTGCCGATCGACGACCTGGACGAAGCCGCCAGCTTCGGCTTCCACGGCTCGCCGACGATCCGGATCGACGGCCAGGACGTCGTGCCTCCTCCGCCGGGCGACGAGGTCAACCTCGCGTGCCGGCTCTACCCGGGAGCAGGCGGCAAGATGGACGGCGTCCCCTCCGAAGCTGCGATCCGTGCCGCGCTCGAGGATCGGCTCGCCGCTCGCCGCGCCCGGCGCGGCCCGGTCGGCACCGCCCGGGAGCTGCCCGGCCGCACGCTGCGCGCCGGTTTCGTGTGGGCGTCCCAACGCGGGTCGCTGGAACGGCTGACCCGCGCGCTGCCCTTCACGAAGGGCCTCGTTCACCGGTTCGTGGCCGGCGAGGACCTCCCGGGCGTGCTCCCGGCGCTCGAGAAACTGCGCAAGGCCGGCCTGAAATCGACCGTCGATTTGCTCGGCGAATCGGTGGACTCGGAGGAGGCTGCGCGCCACTCGGCGGACCGCTACCTCGAGGCGCTCGACGCCCTCGCGGCGCGTGACCTCGACCGGAACGTCAGCCTCAAGCTCACGCAGATGGGCCTCGACGTGGACCCGTCGTTCTGCCGCGACAACGTCGAGCGAGTGGTGGCGAGGGCTGCGGAGCTGGGTGCCTTCGTGCGTATCGACATGGAGGACCACACCCGTACCGACGCCACGCTCGCCATCGCGCAGGACCTGTTCGCGATGCACGGCATCGTCGGCGTGGTGATCCAGTCGTACCTGCGCCGCTCGACGACTGATATCGAGGCGCTCTCCGACTCGGGCATCCGCGTTCGGCTGTGCAAAGGTGCCTACAACGAGCCGGCCAGCGTCGCCTTCGCGTCCAAGGCCGAGGTCGACGAGAGCTACGCACAGCTCATGGAATCTCTCCTGCTCCACGGCACTTACCCGGCGCTCGCGACGCACGACGAAGCCCTCATCCAGCGGGCGATCGCCTTCACGCGGGCACACGACATCGGGCCGGAGCGCTTCGAGTTCCAGATGCTGTACGGCATCCGGCGCGACCTCCAGGAGCGTTTGGTCAGAGAGGGCTACACCGTCCGCGTCTACGTGCCCTTCGGAAGCCAGTGGTATCCATACTTCATGCGGCGGCTGGCGGAGCGTCCGGCCAACGCGCTCTTCATCGTCAAGAACCTGCTGCGCGAGCGACGCTCGGGCTGAGGGAGGGACATCGACATGGACGACGCCTCGAAGGAACGCTTCCGCGCCCGCGTGGTCAGCTGGACCGAACCCGCTCGCGGCCGCCGGGATCGGGCCGTGGCCGCCTCGAATCGCACCGGCATGACCCAGCTGTTCGCCTGGGAAGTCGGAAAGCCAGACCTGCGCCAGCTCACGGACCGTCCGGAAGGGACGCCGGCGGGCACGATCTCCGGCGACGGCCGCTTCATCTACTACGTCGACGACCGAGCCGGTGACGAGCTCGGCCACTGGGTGCGCGTCCCCTTCGAGGCCGGGAACGCCCAGGACATGACGCCGGAGCTGCCGCCGTACGCATCGTGGGACGCGAAGTCGAACGATGACGGCAGCGCGCTCGCCTTCTCTACCGCGACCGACGATGGCTTCACGGTCTACGTGCTGCGGCCGGATGAGACGGGCGAGGACCGGCTCCGCCGGGTGTACCGGAGCGACGCGCTCCTCGAGGTGCTCGCCATCGATGCGCCGGGTGAGCGGGTGATCATTGGCACGACCGAGAAGACGGGCACGCCGCGTTACGCGCTCGCCGTGCTGGACGCGGAGACCGGCCAGCGGGTCGCCGAGCTCTGGGACGGCCCGCAGAGCAGCCTCGGCAACGTCATCGATTCACGCGTTGCCGGCGACCAGCGCGTCATCGCTGCGAGCGACGTCAGCGGGGACCGCCGCCCGCTGATCTGGAACCCGGTGACCGGCGAGCGGCAGGACCTTCCGGTTGGCGACCTGGAGGGCGAGGTCGTGCCCTGGGACTGGTCCGCGGACGGCGGCGAGGTCCTGCTCTGCAACTTCCGGCAGGCGGTCCAGCGGCTGTTCATTCTGGACCTGGGAACCGGTGCGCTCCGGGCGCTGGACCATCCAGGCGGCAGCTACAACCACTGGGCCGAGGTCGGAACATGGTTCGGACCGGACGGCAACATCGTGGCCCAGTGGCAGGACGCCACCCACCCGAGGACGGTCATCTCGCTTGATCGCGCGAGTGGCCGCCAGACCGGGGAGCTCCTGGCGCCCTCGGCTGTGCCGCCGAGCCGGCCGTGGCGCTCCGTCACCTTCGAGTCCGATCCCGGCCAGACGATCCAGGCGTGGCTGGCGGTGCCGGACGGCGACGGGCCGTTCCCGACCGTGATCGAGACCCACGGTGGCCCCGAGTCGGTCATGACCGAGGCCTTCGCGCCGATGGCCCAGGCGTGGCTCGACCGCGGCTTCTGCATCCTGTCGATCAATTACCGAGGCGGGACCACGTTCGGGCGCGCCTTCAAGGAGGTCATCTGGGGCCGGCTTGGCGAGGCGGAGGTACGCGACATCGTTGCGGGTCGGACGTATCTGGTCGATCAGGGTCTCGCCAGGCCCGACCAGGTCTTCCTCACCGGGTGGTCGTACGGCGGCTACCTCACGCTGCACGGCCTGGGAACGGCGCCGGGTCTCTGGGCCGGAGGCATGGCCGGCGTCGCCGTCGCCGACTGGGTCTCCGAGTACGAGGATGAGAACGAGATCCTGCGTGGCTACGACCGCGCGCTCTTCGGCGGCCCGCCCGAGGAGCACATGGACGCGTACGTGAAGGCTTCCCCGCTCACCTACGCCGACCGCGTCGACGCGCCTGTGCTGGTCATCCAGGGACGCAACGACACGCGCTGCCCGGCCCGCCAGGTCGAGCTCTACGAGGCCAGGCTGCGTGAGCTTGGCAAGCGAATAGAGGTCATCTGGTTCGATGCCGGCCACGCGGCCGCCGATGTCGAACGAGCGATCGAGCACCAGTCTGCAATGCTCGAGTTCGCAGACCGCGTGCTCAGCGAACAGGCTGCGCCCGTGGCGCGTTGAGCTCGGCCGAAGGACCTTCGCGCGTCAGCGCAGCGTCAGCTCATCGGGCGCGTCCGGCCGCGCGCCCACCGACACGGGCTCGCCCGGCATCTCTCCGGGTGGCTCGCCGGGGCGCGTACGCGTGCGGCTGACACTGATCTCGACGATGTCGTGTTTGAGCACCAGGTCGAGCGTCCAATCGATGGCCACCCGGATCCGGCGATCCAGCGTCGGCAGGCGGAGCAGGTAGTAGCTGCGCCACAGGAACCAGGCGAGCAGCCCGCTGACCTTGATTCCGAGCACTTCGCCCACGGCCTTGAAGCGGCCGACCGAGACGAGCATGCCCAGCTGCCCGTAGTCGAAGGGCGTCTGCGGCCTTCCGTCGAGTGCCGCCAGCACGTTGCGAGCCGCGTGTGGCCCTTCACGAACGGCGTGCTGGGCGGTCGACGGCATCCGCGAGCCTGTCTTCGGGTCCATGATCGAGGCGCAGTCTCCCAGCGCCCAGACGTTCGTGAGGCCGGGCAGGGAGAAGGTTGCATCGGGAGCCAGCCAGCCGCGGCCATCGTGCGCGATCGGCAGGGTCTCCAGGACGGGGTGGGGCGCGTTCCCCACCGTGCTGACGACGGTTCCGCAGGCGATCGAGGTCCCGTTGCTCAGCTCGACCGAGTCGGCGTGGACGGCCGTCAGCCGCTGGCCGAGGCGGAGGTCAACGCCCATCGTTCGGAGCTTGCCCGTCGCGTATCGTCCCAGTCGTTCGCCGAGCTCCTCGAGCACGATCGCGCGGCTGTGGACGAGGACGACGCGTGGCGAGAGCTGCACGTCCCGGAAGCTCTTCGCCGCGATCCTCAGCAGGTCGTGCAGCTCGGCCGCCACCTCAACGCCGGTGGAGCCGCCGCCCACGACGACGAAGGTAAGCAGCCGCTCACGCGTGGCCGGGTCGGTCTCGATCAGCGCCTGCTCGAGCATGTCGAGGGCGCGGTTGCGCAGGTAGAACGCATCGCCCAGCGTCCGTACCCCGATTGCGTTCTCGGCCATGCCGGGCAGGGCGCTGAAGTCGGTGACGCTTCCCAGCGCGATGACGAGCGCGTCGTAAGCGACGTTCGCGGCCTTTCCGCCTCCACGGCGACGCAACCGAATCGAGCGGTTCGAGGTGTCGATGGCCTCGATGATGCCGACCTCGACGTTGACGTGAGGCAGCATCCGGCGCAGCGGCACAACCACGTGGGTGGTCTCGATCGTGCCCGAGATGATGTCCGCGAGCAGCGGCTGGAAGACGAAGTAGTTGTCGCGGCTGAGGAGCACGACTTCGACCGCGTCGTCCGCCGCGACGCCTCGCTGGCCCGCCAGCCGGCCCTCGCGGCGCAGCCGTTTCGACAGCTCCTGCGCCGCGCTGACCCCCGCGAACCCCCCGCCGGCAACCACGATCCTCAGCATGAGGACGATCTCCGGCCGGTCAGCCGGCCAGACCCTCGAGCTGCGCGGCGTGCTCCTCGAGGTGGTTGGCAACGAACTGGTCGAGCACAAAGGCAACGCTGACCGCGCCTCGCCGCGGATGGAGACCAAGGCGCTCCCGGTCGGCCTGGCTCAGGCCGGCGGCGTAGGTGCGGGCCTCCTCGATTCCGGTTCGGACCCGCAGCCAGAGCTCTTCGGGCGGCAGCAGGCGGTCGCGCTCGATGGCTCCGTTCCGGCCGGCGTCGTCGGCGGTGCGGCCAAAGGGCACGGGATCGCCGGTAGGTGAGGCCAGGATCTTCTGCACCTCGCCTACCCAGTAATGAGGGAACTCAGCAAGGTGGGCCCAGACGCGGGCGGCGTCCCAGCGCTCCTCGCCGCCCGGATCGGGCTCGGTCAGGCCGGGCGGAAAGGGGCGAGTGGCGAGGCTCAGCAGGCGCACCTCCGCGTCGTCGAGACGCTCGGGAAAGCGCGCGCTCGCCTCGGGCGTTCCGGACGCGGCAGTTTCCATGGCGTCAGTTTAGCTTTCGGCGCGCTTGGTTTACCCTTCGCCCATGAGCGGTGATCCGCACCTCGATTCGCGCGTCAGCCCGTGGCTCGACGCCAAAACAAAGCGGCGCCCCCATGGCCTCGCCGACATCGGCCCCGAAGAGCTCGCCAAAGGCCGGTGGGTCGGCATCGTGATGCTGTTGATCCTGATCGCCATGTTCGTGGGCCTTGCCGTCTTCATCCTGACCGCGCACTAGGACGGCGCACCAGGGTCAGTCGGGGAAGGCCTCCGGGCCGCGCTCGGCGAGCTGCCGGGCCGAGTCACCGCCGTCCTCGGGCGGCAGCCACGAGTAGGGATACGCCGGATCGTCGAGGTCGGCGGCCGCCTTCGTGAGGTTCAGCGAGTGGAAGGTGTCGACCATGACCGCCAGCTCCTCCGTCGCCTCCCTGCCGATCGACGCCTCGACGGTGCCCGGGTGCGGACCGTGCGGGATGCCGGCGGGATGGACCGTGAACGAGCTGATCTCCACGCCGCGGCGGCTCATGAAGTTGCCCGCCACGTAGTAGATGACCTCGTCGCTGTTGATGTTGGAGTGGTTGTAGGGCGCCGGGATCGCGAGCGGGTGGTAGTCGAACTTGCGCGGGACGAAGCTGCAAACGACGTAGTTGCGGGCGGCGAACGTCTGGTGCACGGGCGGCGGCTGGTGGACGCGGCCCGTGATCGGCTCGAAGTCACCGATGTTGAAGATGAACGGGAAGAGGTAGCCATCCCAGCCGACCACGTCCAGCGGGTGATGCCGGTAGTGGTACGCGGTGACCTTGCCGCGAACCTTGACGTGGATCTCGAAATCGCCGGCCTCCGTGTGCGGCGGCGTCTCGTCTGGGGCGCGCAGGTCGCGGTTGGAGTACGGGGAGTGCTCAAGCAGCTGCCCGTAGTTGTTGAGGTAGCGGTGGGGCGCAACGATCTCCGTGGGCGACTCGAGGTACAGGACGCGGTGCTCGGTCGGGTCTGGCGCCAGGCGCCAGGTCGTGCCGATCGGGATGACCAGGTAGTCGCCCGCGCCGTAGCGCATCGTGCCGAAGTTGCTCTCGAAGGTGCCGCTGCCCTGGTGGAAGAAGAGCAGCTCGTCGGCCTCGCCGTTGCGGTAGTAGCGGTTGGCCGGCAACGCTTCCGACGGTCGGATGACACCCATCAGCACGTCGTGGTTGAAGAA
>JBBRYO010000004.1:0-52482 GCA_038237595.1 Candidatus Limnocylindrales bacterium
CGGCGTCGATCCCGAAACGGGCGCCCTGCTGCTTCGAATTGACGACGGTCAAAGCGTGGCCATCGACTCCGGGGAGGTCGTGCGCTGTCGGATCGTCGAGCCGCCACTGTCGGGCGGCTGAGCTGAGCGACGTCCGTGCTCCTCGTTATCCGTGCTGTAACGGATAGACTTCGCCGGTGTTCCAGAAGGGGAGGGAACGGAGCAAGGCCGCTGCGCAGCCGATCCCGTTCGACTCCGACCGCCCCGCAGTCGAGGCGGCTCGCCGTGACCCGCGCCGGTTCGATGCGCTCTATCGGAAGTACGTTGCCCAGGTGTACAGCTACGCCCTCTACGAGACGCGTGACCATCACGCTGCCGAGGACCTGACCGAGCAGGTCTTTCTGCGGGCGTTTCACGGCCTGTCCCGCTTCCAGGAGCAGGCCGACGGCGCCGACAGCATGTTCCGCGTCTGGCTCTTCCGCATCGCGCGCAACGCCCTCTCCAACGAGCGGCGACGCGAGCGCCGGCACCCGGAGGCTCCGCTCGAGCTGGCATGGGACGTGGCCGGTCCCGAGGATCCGCAGACCGCCGTGGTCCAGCGCGACGAGCTCAGCCGCGTCTGGCTGGCCATCGAACGACTGCCTGAAGAGCGCAGGCGCGCCCTGGTGCTCCGCTTCGTCGAGGAGATGAGCGCGCGCGAGATCGGCGAGGTCCTTGGTCGATCGGAGGGAGCCGTGCGCGTCCTCATCCACCGCGCGCTGCGCTCAGTGGCCGACCAGCTTGCCAGCGAAGCGTCGCCGTCGGACGTGGAGCAGGTCCCGCGACCCCGCCGTTGGTGGCGCGGATGACGGCTCTCGACGAGGAGGCCTTCCAGGTGGATGCCTACCTCGACGAGCTGCTGGCCATACCGACTGCGCCCCGGACCCTCCCGGAGCCCATCGAGCCCGACCTCGAGGCGATGGCCCACCTGGTGCGGCGCGCCCTCGCCCGCTTCCACCCGTCGTTCCGCTTCGAGGAGCGACTGGCCGATCGGCTGGCCAGGGAGGCCCTGGCCGGCGCGCCTTCGGCATCCGGAGCGTCCGGAGCGTCCGGATCCGGGGGCTCGATCGAATCGCCCTCGTCCGCTGGCCTGCCCGAGCCGCTGGGCATCGGCAGCCGTGTGAGAGTGCGCCCGGGTCGCGGAGCGCCGGTGCCCGCGACGGCGGGCGCGCCGATTGCCGCCCTCGAGCTGCGCGGCCGCGGCGGCCTGTTGCTGGGCGGCGCCATCGCATCGGGCGTCTCCCTCGCCGGGGCGGCATTGATCGCCCGCGCTCGCCGCGCCCGCGCCGAGCAACGCTGGCAGGAGCTCAGCTGATGCCCATCAAGCTGCCCTTCCGGCCGCGCGGCCAGTCGTTCCCGCCCGATCTCTGGACGCAGTGCCCGGATTGCCAGGAGATGCTCTACAACAAGCAGCTGGACAAGAACGACCGCGTCTGCATGAAGTGCGGCCACCACTTCCGACTCCGCGTCGATGCGCGCCTCTCGCTGTTGCTCGATCCGGACAGCTTCGAAGAGCAGGACGCGGGTCTCGAGTCGGTCGATCCGCTGGGGTTCGTGGACGTGAAACCCTACCCGGAGCGGCTCACGGCTGCGCGCACCAACACCGGCATCCGCGACGCCGCCATCTGGGGATTCGGGTCGATCGCCGCAACCCGCGTGGCCATCTGCGCCATGGACTTCGCCTTCATGGGCGGGTCGATGGGGTCGGTGGTCGGGGAAAAGGTGACGCTGGCCGCCGAGGGGGCGCTCGAGGAGCGGGTGCCGCTCATCGTGGTCAGTGCCTCGGGTGGTGCACGCATGCAGGAGGGCACCCTGGCTCTGATGCAGCTTGCGAAGACGTGCGCCGCGCTCGGGCGGCTGGCGGACGCGGGCGTGCCCTTCATCAGCATCCTCACCGACCCGACAACCGGGGGCGTGTTCGCGTCGTTCGCGGCGCTCGGGGACGTCAACCTCGCCGAGCCACGGGCGCTCATCGGGTTTGCCGGCGCCCGCGTCGCGGCCGGCACCACCGGAGAAGCGCTGCCCGAGGGATTCCAGCGCGCCGAGTTCCTCTTCGCCCACGGCTTCGTGGACCAGGTCGTGCCGCGCAGCGAGCTGCGGGCCAGGCTCACCGAGCTCCTTGCCTACCTGCGGGCCGCGCCGCTCGCGGAACGCGACCACGGCTCGGGCAACGGCAGCGGCAACGGCCGTCTTCCGCGCTCGCTGGCCTTCCTCGAGTCGCTGGCTGAGCGGGAGCCCGCCCGTGAGTGACCGGACCGTCATGGACGCGACTCCGTCTTCCTCGCCGCTGATCCATCCGCGCCGCGTGGATGACGCGACGCTGCGTGAGGCCGTCTGGGCGCGCGTCCAGCTGGCACGCAACCTCAAGCGGCCCCACACCCTGGAGTTGCTCTCGCTGATCGCCACGGACGTCGTCGAGCTGCACGGCGACCGCTTCTTCGGCGACGACCCGGCCATCGTCGGCGGGTTGTGCCGCATCGGCGAGCATCGCGTCGTCTTCGTCGGACACCAGAAGGGTGCCGAGGTCGAGGAGAATATCCGGCGGAATTTCGGCCTGCCGCACCCGGAGGGCTACCGCAAGGCGATGCGCCTCTTCCGCCTGGCCGAGCGCCTGGGGCTGCCGGTCGTCACTTTCGTCGACACCCCGGGGGCCTCGCCCGACGCGGCATCGGAGGAGCGCGGCCAGGCCGAGGCCATCGCCAGCTCCATCAAGCTGATGACCGGACTCCGCACCCCGATCGTGACCGTCATCACCGGTGAGGGCGGCTCGGGTGGGGCCCTCGCCATCGCCGTTGGCGACGTCATTCTCGCGCTCGAGAACGCGATCTACTCGGTGATCAGCCCGGAGGGGTGTGCCGCCATCCTGTGGCGATCCCCCGAAAAGGCCCAGGAGGCGGCCGTCGCGATGCGCATCACCGCCGGCGAACAGCAGGCGCTGGGCGTCATCGACCTCGTCATCCCTGAGGCGGGCGCCGGTGCCCACGCCGAGCCCAGGGAGTCCGCGCGTCGGCTCCGGACGGCCATCATCGCCCAGCTCGACATCCTCGCGGGGCGCGATGTCGACGACGTGGTCGAGGCTCGCTACCGGCGTTACCGGCGCATGGGCGCCTTCGTCTCGTCTGGGGTGCCGCGGCAGGTCCGCCGGGAGCGGCAGCGACTCACGGAGCGGATCCGCAACCTGCTCAGCTCCGGCCGCACCGTTCTCGGCGTTGGTGAGGGCGCGCCGCTGCGACCGCAGGCCGCGGACGAGTTCGACGAGCCGCCGCTCCACGAGGACATCTGATGGCGAGCACCCCCGAGGGACGCCGCGAGATCGCCCGCGTTGCCGAGCACGTCCTGCCCGCCCTGATCGCCAGGCTCTCGGCCAGCGAGCTCGGCGAGCTCGAGGTGCGCGACGGCGACTGGCGCGTGCGCCTTCGCCGCGACCAGGCGACGGTGACCGCGCCAGCGACGGGCGCCACCGCTCCCGGGGAACGCGCCACGGGGGGCGGTCGCGGGATGGCGGGCGAACGTTCAGGAAGCTCGGAGCGAGGCGTCGGCACGGACCGCGGCGACCGGGGCGCGGCGTCGCGATCGGCCGCCTCCCGGCGGGTCATCACCTCCCCGGCCGTGGGCTACTTCACCCTGCGTGCCGCCTTGGCGGTCGGCCAGGCGATCCGTGCGGGAGACGTGGTCGGCCACGTGGACGTCCTGGGCGTGCCCGTTGACGTGGTCGCGCCGGCGGACGGGCGGGTCGGCCGGCTGTACGCCGCCGCAGGTGAGGCCGTCGAGTATGGCCAGGAGCTGGTGCGGTTCGACGGCGTCGAGGCGGGCATCACCGGCGTCGGCCCGGGCGCGGACGGCACCCACGCGATCAACCTCGACAGCCCGGACGCCGCGACGGACGTCGGGATCGAGACCGCGCCGGCCGTGCTGGTGGAGTGATGTTCAGTCGCATCCTCATCGCCAACCGTGGCGAGATCGCGCTGCGCATCCTGCGTGCCTGCCGGCGCATGGGCATCAGCGCCGTGGTCGCGTACAGCGAGGCCGACCGCGAGACCCGCGCCGTGCAGCTCGCCGACGAGGCCATCTGTGTGGGCCCCGCCGAGTCCCGCCGCAGCTATCTCTCGGCTCCCTCCCTCCTGTCCGCGGCCATCGTCAGCGGCTGCGACGCGATCCACCCGGGCTACGGCTTTCTGTCAGAGGACGATACATTCGCGGAGATGACGCGCGCCCACGGGCTGACCTTCATCGGGCCCCCGCCGGAGGTCCTCGAGCGCTTCGCCTCCAAGGCGGGCACGCGCGAGCTGCTCGCTCGACACGGGCTTCCGACGATTCCGGGCTCGGACGGCATGCTGCGCGACGACGATCACGCGCTGGCGGAGGCCAACCGCATCGGCTATCCGGTTCTCATCAAGCCCTCCGCGGGCGGCGGCGGCCGCGGCATGCGCATGGTCCGCTCGCCGCGCGAACTCCAGCAGGCGATCACCATATGCCGCTCCGAGGCGCGCGCCGCCTTCGGCGACGATTCCCTGTACCTGGAGCGGTGGCTCGAGGAGAACCGCCACGTGGAGGTCCAGGTCATCGTCGATCGCTACGGGGCCGGCGTCCATGTCGGCGAGCGCGACTGCTCGGTCCAGCGGCGCCACCAGAAGTTGGTTGAGGAGGCCCCCAGCCCGGCACTCGACGACGCCAGCCGGCTGGCGCTCGCGGAGAGCGCCCTGCGCGCCGTCATCGCGGCAGGCTACGAGAACCTGGGCACGCTCGAGTTCCTGGTGGATGACGCAGGCAACTACTACTTCATCGAGATCAACTGCCGCATCCAGGTGGAGCACCCGGTCACCGAGATGCTGTCCGGCCTCGACCTGGTGGTCGAGCAGATCCGCATTGCCGCGGGCGAGCCGCTCGGCTACACACAGGCGGACGTGGAGCTGCGCGGCCACGCCATCGAGTTCCGCATCAACGCCGAGGACGTGGGCCAGGGCTTCCGGCCCCAGGCCGGCGTGGTCGAGCGGTACCTCGCGCCCGGCGGTCCCGGGGTGCGTATGGACAGCCACCTGTACAGCGGCTACGAGGTGCCGCCCTACTATGATTCGCTGCTGGGCAAGCTCGTCGTCTGGGGGCCGGACCGCCCGACTGCCATCGACCGCGCGCGCGTCGCGCTGGACGAGCTGGTCGTCGAGGGCCTGACGACCAACATCGACTTCCATCGCGCCCTGATCACCAATTCCACTTTCCTCGACGGAGCATTCACCACGAACCTGCTCGACCGCGTCGGCAGCGCGGCATTCCTGGCCGCAGCAAGCTGACCGCGCGTCGAGGCGGCCCATCATGAGGAGACCATGACCGATACCGCAGCGGCGACAGCACCGCCCACGCCCACCGTGCTGCTGACCACCGCGCAGATCCAGGGGCTCATTCCACATCGCTGGCCGTTCCTGCTCGTCGACCGCGTCGTCGAGGAGGACCGCGAACGCGGGTACATCCGTGCCGAGAAGGGCGTGACCGCGACCGAGTGGTTCTTCCAGGGGCACTTCCCCGGACTGCCGGTGATGCCAGGCGTGATGCAGGTCGAGGCGCTCGCACAGACGATGGCCGTGTACGTGGCGCGCGAGCCGGGCTTCGGCGATCGAATCGGGCTCTTCGCAGGCATCGAGGAGTGCCGCTTCAAGCGAATCGTCCAGCCGGGTGATCGCCTGACGCTCGAGATCACGATGGAAAAGCTCGGCAGGCGCTTCGGCAAGGGGCGCGCCGTGGCCTCGGTGGACGGAGAGGTAGCCTGCGAGGCCGTGCTCTCGTTCGTCATCCCGCCGGAAGGAGCCCTCCGATGAGCGCCCGCCGGCTTGCGGTCCTCGGCGACGTTCATGGCAACCTGCTTGCCTTGGAGGCCGCGCTGAACGACATCGCCACGAAGAAGCCCGAGCGGCTGCTGCTGACCGGCGACCTGGTGCTCAATGGTCCGCGCCCGGCGGAGGTCGTGCGGCGCGTGCGGGAGCTTGAAGCTGCCGGCGCGCTCGTGGTGCAGGGCAACACGGACATCGCCGTCGCCGACTCCGACTACGCGGCCGCGTTCCCGTGGCTGGAGGAGGTTCCCGCCGCGCAGCGGGCCGCCGCCGACTGGGCGCGCGAACAGCTCTCCGACGACGAGCTCGAGTTCATCCGCGGCCTGCCCTCGGAGCGACGCCTGTGGGTGGACGAGATGCTGGTGCTCGTGTGCCATGGATCGCCGGGGAGCCAGACCAGCGGCCTGTCGACCGACCTCGATCCATCCGTGACCGTGGAGCGCGTCACGCGGACGGATGCCCGCGTCATCTGCTGCGGGCATACCCACGTCGCCGACGTGCGAGAGCTCGGTCGCAAGCTGATCGTCAACCCGGGGTCCTGCGGCTATGCCTTCGACGGCGATCCCTCGGCCTGCTGGTCGCTGCTGACATTCGACGACGAGACGCCAACCGCCGAGCTCTTCCGCCCGCCCTACGACGCGCAGACGGCCTCCGAGGAGGTCGGCGCGCGCGGGCTGGCAGGCGATGTGTATCGCGCCGCGACCGTGCGCACGGGGCGATTCATCCGATGAGCGAGACTGCCGCGGGCAAGCGACGGGTCGTCGTCACGGGCGTCGGGGCGGTCACGCCGCTCGGTACCGACGCGGAGAGCACCTGGTCGCGCCTCGTCGCCGGCGAGTGCGGCATCCGCACGATCGCGTCGTTCGACCCATCCCGCATCAACAGCCGCGTAGCCGGAGAGGTCCAGGGATTCGACGCCAGCCACGTGCTCGACCGCAAGGAGCTCCGGCGCAACGACCGCTACACCCAGTTCGCTCTCGTCGCGACCCGTCAGGCGATGGACCACGCTGGCCTTCCCGCCAGGCTGGACGGCGAGCATGCCGGGCATACGGGCGTCCTGATGGGCTCCGGACTCGGCGGCAGCGGCACCATGGTCGACCAGTTCGGCACGTGGGCGACCCGTGGTCCCGACCGCCTCAGCCCCTTCTTCATCCCGATGTCCATCGCCAACATCGCCTCGGGCCAGACCGCCATGAGCTTCGGCGCGATGGGTCCCAACTTCGCGCCGGTCAGTGCCTGCGCGACCGGCGGCCACGCCATCGGCGAGGCGTCCGAGATGATCCTCCGCGGGGACGCCGAGACGATGTTCGCCGGTGGCACGGAAGCCGTCATCTACGAGGCGATCGTTGGCGGATTCGCGGCGATGCGGGCGCTCTCGACGCGCAACGACGACCCGCCAGGCGCGAGCCGCCCGTTCGACATGGGCAGGGACGGCTTCGTGATAGCAGAGGGTGCCGCAACGCTGATTCTCGAGGAGCTCGGGCACGCACAGAAACGCGGCGCCCGCATCCTCGCCGAGCTCATCGGCTACGGTGCGACCGCCGACGCGTACCACATCACGTTGCCGGCACCCGGTGGCGCGGGTGCGACACGGGCGGGCCGGCGTGCCCTCCAGAAGGCGGGCATCGATCCGTCAGAGGTGGACCTCGTGTGTGCCCACGCCACAAGCACGCCGGAGGGTGACAGGGCGGAGCTCGAGTCGATCCGGACGCTGCTTGGGGACGCCGCTCCGAAAGCCAGCATCACCGCCAGCAAAGGCGCGATCGGGCACACGCTCGGTGCGGCCGGCGCCATTACCGCGGTCGTGGCGCTGATGGCGATGCGCGACGGCTGCGTCCCGCCGACACTCAACCTGACCGATCCCGATCCGGCGGTCGGCGATCTCGATTGCACGCCGCTGCGCTCGAAGCCTCGCGACGTGCGGGTCGCGATCGTGAACGCGTTCGGGTTCGGCGGCCAGAACTCGAGCCTCATCTTCAGGCGCTGGGACGAATGAGCGACGACCCGGAGGTCGGCGAGCTGCTGGCGCTGGTCGACAAGCTCGAAGCGCTGCTTGAGAGCTCCGACCTCAGCGAGATCGAGGTGGAGGCCGCGGGCACGACCCTGGTACTTCGCAAGCCACCGGTCGCATTGGCGGTTGCAGCACCAGCCGACCGCGACGACGGGGCCACGGACGGCTCCGGAGCCGGCGGATCGGCGGCTTCCCCGGACGGTGCGGCCGGCGGTTCAGCACGGGAAGCGAGCGGCCTCCACGCAGTCGTTGCGCCGCTCACCGGGGTCTTCTACCTCGCCCCGTCACCGGGCGCCGTGCCATACGTGAAGGTCGGGGGCTCGGTGAGCGCCGGCCAGGTCATCGGGCTCATCGAGGCCATGAAGCTGTTCAACGAGATCAAGAGCGACGTCAACGGGACGGTCCGAAGGATCGCCGCCGAGACCGGAGCGCTCGTCAAGGCCAAGCAAGCCCTCATCGAGGTCGAGCCCTCGTGAGGCCCACAACGCGCCGGAGGGATCGACCATGACGCCGCGGAGCGT
Source organism: Candidatus Limnocylindrales bacterium (assembly GCA_038237595.1). Lineage (GTDB taxonomy): Bacteria > Chloroflexota > Limnocylindria > Limnocylindrales > CSP1-4 > JAFMJV01. Next base: position 8,373 of record JBBRYO010000004.1, read on the forward strand.
CCGGATCACGGGCTGGGGCAGCTATGCCCCCGAGCGAATCCTGACCAACGCCGACCTCGAGAAGCTCGTCGACACGTCCGACGAGTGGATCGTCTCGCGGACGGGGATCCGCGAGCGCAGGGTCGCCGCTCCCCACGAGACCACGGCCACACTGGCGGCGATCGCCGGCAAGCGCGCGATCGCGGTGGCCGGCCTCGAGCCCGAGGACATCGACCTCATCCTGGTCGGGACGCTCACGCCCGATTACTGGATGCCGGCCACGGCGGTCCTGGTCAAGGAGGCGATCGGCAACCTGCACGCGGTCGCCTTCGATGTGATGGCCGCTTGTTCGGGTTTCGTCTACGCGTATGCCACGGCGGACGCCTTCATCCGCAGCGGCGTCTACCGGCACGTCCTGGTGATCGGGGCCGAGCTGCTGACCCGCTTCCTCGACTTCACCGACCGCAACACCAGCATCCTGTTCGGCGACGGCGCGGGCGCCGTGGTGCTGTCGGCGTCGGACGAGGAGGGCGGCGGCATGGCCGGCATGGAACTGACCACCGACCCCGACGGTGCCTACATGATCTGGCTGCCCTCTGGAGGCTCGAAGAGCCCACCGTCGGCGGAGACGGTGCGTCGCGGCGAGCACTACGTGCGGATGGAGGGTCGCGAGACGTACCGCTTCGCGACCAAGACGCTCGCATCGTCGGCGCTCACGGCCATCAGTCGCGCGGGCTGGCAGCCCGAGGAGGTCGACCTCTTCATCCCGCACCAGGCCAACATCCGCATCATCGAGTCCGTCGCCAAAGGCCTCAACCTGCCGATGGACAAGATGTTCGTCAACGTCGATCGCTACGGGAACACCTCAGCAGCGTCCGTGCCCATCGCGCTGGCCGAGGCCGTCGAGTCGGGCCGCGTCAAGGTCGGCGACAAGATCGTGTTCGTCGCGTTCGGGGCGGGTTTCACGAGCGGCGCGGCTGCGGTCGAATGGACGGCCGATCCGCTCAACGGGCGCCGTGCCGACTCGGTGATCCCGGTCGCGTCGGTGCGCGCGCCGGTCGACTGGGATTCGGTCGACCCCATCCCGCCGCGACTCGCCGCGGTGCTGGCGGACAAGAGTGGCCCCCAGGTGCCGCTCGACGACGTCGTCCCGGGCGAACCCGAGCCCGCCTCCGGGGGAGTGCCGGCATGATCGATCTCTCCGGCAAGGCGGCGGTCGTCACGGGCGCGTCGAGGGGAATCGGCCGCGCCATTGCGCTGCGCCTGGCGGAGCAGGGCGCGGACGTCGCCTTCAGCTACAGCGGAAAGGCAAAGACGGCCGAGGCTGCGGCGGCCAAGGCTGGGACGGCGAATGAGACCGCGGCCGCCATCAAGGCGCTCGGCCGTGAAGCGCTCGCCGTGCAGGCAGATGTGAGCCAGCCGGAGTCGGCCGAGCAACTCATCAAGTCCGCGCTCGAGCGCTTCGGGCGCATTGACATCCTCGTCAACAACGCGGGCATCACGCGTGACGACCTGATCATGCGCATGAGCATTGAGGCGTGGCGGGAGGTGCTCGAAACGAACCTCTTCGGCGCCTTCTACACGATCAAGGCGGCAACCCGGCCGATGCTCAAGGCTCGTGGAGGCCGGATCATCAACATCACCAGCGTGTCGGGCCAGGCGGGGCAGATGGGGCAGGCCAACTACTCGTCGGCGAAAGCGGGGCTGATCGGCCTGACCAAGGCGACGGCGCGCGAGCTCGCCAGCCGTGGCATCACCTGCAACGCCGTGGCTCCGGGGTTCGTGCTGACGGAGCTGACCCAGGATCTGCCGGACAACCTCAAGGACGAGCTGACAAAGCGAACGCCGTTGGGTCGCTTCGGCACGGCCGAGGAAGTGGCGTCGGCGGTGGCCTTCCTAGCCTCCGACGAAGCGGCCTACATCACCGGCCAGGTGCTGGCGGTGGACGGCGGCCTGGTGATGATGTAGTGGCCTGACGCAGGAAGAAGCGCTGGGGGTAAGGTCGCGGCTGCTCGGAGGAGAAACGCCGTGTCCAGGATCCGCAGGCATCTCGGAATCGCTGCGAGTCTGATCGCGCTCGCCGTTGCAGTGGCGCCGGCCGCGCCGCTCGGCGCCGCAGGGCCACTCCGGGCGCCATCCGGGGGTGGTGCTCCCGCGGGGGCCGGGTCAGCGGCCGGGACAGGCTCCGCGGCCGGTACGAGCTCGGCGGCCGAGACTGGCTCGTCGGCCGGAACCTCCCCCAGCATCGCCGACTCGATGGCTGCCGGCCTCCAGGGCATCGGCGCCCGTATCGGGGGCCTGTTCGGGGACGCCGTCTCGCCGGCGGGGAGCGGCATCTCGTACGGATCGGATGGCCGCCTGACAGTGCTCCTGCTCGGCTCGGACTGGCGCCCTCGCGCAAGCGGTGAGCGGACTGACGTCGTGCTGGTCATGAGCATCGATCCCAACACGAAGCGCGTATCTGCTGCCAGCATTCCGCGGGACACCGTGTTCTTCCCCCTCCACGGCGGTGGCACGACCGGCACCACGCGCGTCAACGCCATCTACGAGATCTGGTACCGGCATCACGGGCTGGCCCACAAGAAGGTCGACAGCGCCGGGCTCGGGCAGTTCACGAAGGACGTCAGCCTGGCGCTCGGAGTCGAGATCGACTACTGGGCGATGGTCCGTTTCGTCGGGTTCGTGGACCTCATCAACAAGATCAGCGGCGCGAGCGTCGACATCCCCGATCCGATCACGGACACGTTCTATCCGTCCGGTCATACGCGCGGCATCTTCTTCCCCAAGGCCACGAACTACCACCTCCAGGGCGATCCCGTCTGCCACCCCAAGCCGAGCCACTGCCACTCCGCGCTGGCCTATGCACGGTCACGGCATGGCACGGTTGGCAGCGGGTACAACGGCGACTTCGCGCGGGCGCGCCGCCAGCAGACGTTGACAATGGCCGCGGCCGCGAGCTTCGTGGCCCACCTCAGCCCCGGCCAGTTCGCGGACTTCGTGTCGTTCACCAACGGCAAGCTGTGGACGAACATCCCCCGCAACGTGGCCGCGCTCAGCCGGCTCTGGAGCTTGGCACAGGGCGCCCACATGGTTCCCTTCGACACCGTGGTCTTCGGCCCGCGCAAGTGGGCGCACGAGACGCTGCAGACGCCGACCTACACCTACCGGCTCTACCTCAACCGCGTGCGCGGCTGGATCGACACGCACTTCCACCCGGTCTGAGGATCGGCGGCGAAGGTGCCGCGCCTCAGCCGTTCCCCCAGTCGTAGCGCTCGCCGAGGAGGGCGTAGAGGCGCTCGTCGTGGGGAGCGAACCAGGCCCGCAGGCGCTGGCGCGTGGCGTCGGCCATGGGTTCGTAGTCGCCGATGTTCTTCGACGGGTAGTCGGTCAGTGCGATCGGTCGCACGCCGAGATGTGACCAGACGCGTCTGAGTGTGCCGGGCACGTCCCGACGGTAGGCCCCGCTTTCGATGATGAGCAGTTGCTCCCGGGGAAACGCGGCGAGCCACCGCGGCAGCTGGTCCGCATACACGCCGCGTGCGAGGTACGCGTACTGGCGTAGCCGCGGACTCTCGTAGGACGGATCGGCCGCCATTCGTTCCAACTCCTCCTCGGAGATCCGTTCCTCTTCGGCGATTGCCTCTTCGAAGGAGAGCGGCTCGGCCCCGCGCCGCCTGCGCATCGCCCAGTCCGAATGCGCCCGCTCGACGGGGTCGCGCAGCAGCACGATCAGCCGTGCGTTCGGCAGCAGTTCGCGTACCCGCTCGGCGGCATGCGGATGGAAGAGCGCGTAGGGAGACGACTCGCCTGTTCTCGGTCGGAGTCCGCGCCGGAGGGCCTGCCAGCGGACTGCCAGGCGCGAGGGGAAATAGAGCCGGTAGTAGTTGGCCCCGTTGATGTAGCGCGGCGAGTCGAAGAAGTGGACCTCCTGCCGACGGCTCGGCAGCACGTCGGGATGCCCCTCGATCTGCGCGTGGAGCGAGGTCGTGCCGGCCCGCGCGGCGCCGATGATCAGGTAATCGGGCAGCACCCGGAGGCGCCCCAGCAGGTAGCCGGTGCGGCTCGTGCGGGCCTGGCGGATCGGCGTGTCCGTCGGAATGGGCTTCGCGTGGGCCGGCGCCTTGGTCCGGCGGGCGCGACGCAGCTCGAAGGGGAGACGGGGCACGCGCCCGAGTTTAGGCAATATTCCGTCGAGGTCGCTCGACTACCCGATGTGGATCCCAACCACCGGCAGCACGCTCGCCACCAGCAGCGCCACATCGAGCACGATCACCAGCCCCACGCAGAGGATCGCAACGCCGTTCAGGACTCGGCCGTTCGCGTGCGTCCCCATGAGCCGGCGGTTGTTCACGAGCAGAACCATGAACACCAGCACGATCGGCAGCAGCAGCCCCTGCAGGTACTGGCTCGACACGATCACGCCGATGAGATCGAGACCGGGGATCAGCGTCACCAGGGCGCCGACGCCGAGCACGAACGTGAAGATCGTGAAGAACGCGGGAGCATCCCGGAGCGGCTTGTTCACTCCGGATTCCCAGCCGAACGCCTCGCAGATCACGAACGCCGTGCTGATCGGCATGATGATCGCGGCGAGCACGCTTGCCCCCAGGAGGCCGAGCCCGAACAGCGACGACGACAGGTTTCCCGCAACCGAGCGCAGCGCCTCGGCCGCCTGTGCGGCGCTGGATAGGACCACGCCCGTCCCGAAGAGCGTCGCGGCCGTCGCCAGCACGATGCACACGGCGATGGCGTTGGTCCACAGCGAGCCAACCACCGCGTCCGCCTGCTCGTAGCGCAGATCCTCCTCGTCGATGCCCTTCTCTGCGACGGCCGACTGGAGGTAGAACTGCATGTACGGCGTGATCGTCGTCCCGACCACTGCGACGGCCAGCAACAGCACCTCGATGAGCGGTACGCCCGGCACGTTGAGGCTCAGCTGGGTGAAGCCCGAGATGACCTGCCGGCGGTCCGGATGCACCAGGAACGCGGCCGCCACATACGTCACGAACACGAGGCTCAACACGAGGAAGAAGCGCTCGAGCCGGCGATAACTGGAGAAGACCACGAGGGCCCAGAGCCCCACCGCCAGCACGGGCACGGTGATGAGGCGCGAGACGCGGAAGATCTCCATCGCGGCCGACGCTCCCGCGAACTCGGCCACCGTGTTCGCGAGGTTCGCCAGCAGGAGCACGATCATTGCGAAGGCCGTCCAGCGCACGCCGTACCAGTCGCGGATGAGGTCCGAGAGGCCCTGGCCGGTGACGGTTCCGAGCCGGGCCGCCATCTCCTGCACCACCGCCAGCACGACGATCGTCAGCGGGAAGAGCCACAGCAGCACGTACCCGGTGCGCGCCCCCATGACCGAGTAGGTCGTGATGCCGCCCGCGTCGTTGCCCGCGATGCCGGCGATCAGCCCAGGACCGAGGACGGCCAGGAAGGCGGCCACGCGGCGCAGTCGGACGCGCGTCGGCCGCACGATCCGCGGCGGCTTGACGCGAGGCAGCGGCCCCAGCCGGACTCCCGGCGGCAGGCGGCGACGCACCGCGGCCGCCGTGCTCGCGACACCCTCGCGCCGCGAGCCGTTGGGCGTGGTCACGTGCTGGAGCGGTTGAAGAGCTTGGGCAGCCGCCGCTTCCAGGCCGTGGGCAGGACCGTGTCGATCGCGTCGTCGACGGTCACGATGCCCTCGAGACGTCCGTCATCCGCCACCACCGGCACTGCCAGCAGGTTGTAGCGCGCGACGACCTGCGCCACCTCGTCCTGCGGGGTCAGCACGCCGACCGCGACCGGCTCCGGGATCATGAAGTCGCGCACGTGCGACTCCGGCCGCGCAACGATCAGGTCGCGGAGCGACAGCACTCCGACCAGGTAGCCGTTCGTGTCAGTCACATAGAGGTAATAGATCGTCTCGGCGTCGGGCTCGAGCTCGCGCAGGCGGTCGATCGTCTCCGCGGCGGTCAGCTCGGCCGAGATCGCGATGAACTCGGTGGTCATGATTCCGCCCGCCGAGTCCTCGGGGTAGCCGAGCAGCTCCTCGACCTCGGCGGCCTCGTCGCGCTCCATGAGCTCGAGGATCTCGGCGCGTGCCTCTTCCGACAGGTCGGCCACGAGGTCGGCCGCGTCGTCCGGGCTCATTTCCTCGAGGATGTCGGCGGCACGTTCGGGGGGCAGGTCCTCGAGCACCTCGACCTGCGTGTCGGGCTCCATCTCCTCGATGGCGTCGGCGGCTGCCTCGTCGTCCAGGGATGCGAGGATCCCGGCCCGGTCGCGCGGGGCGAGCTGGTCGATGATCGAGGCAAGGTCGGCCGGGTGCAGCTCCCGGATGCCCTGGTGGGGCACCCGCAGGCGGATCGAGGCGATGGAGGTCTCGACCGGATCGACGTCCTCCCAGTCGATGTAGCGCTCTGGGTTCGGAAGGTGGAGGTTCCGCGCGACCGTCATGAACGGCCCCTCCACGCCCAGGCGCCGCGCGATGCCGGCCGGGCCCACGTCGACCGCCACCAGGTGGAGCTTGCCCTCGATGTCGTCGAGTCGCAGGTCGTTGACGCGAACCACCTTGCGGCCATCGATGTCGATGATCTGCTTGTCCTGGAGGTCGACGTAGAGCAGCAGCTCGTGGGGGCGCTGCGTGAACTTGTTGATGTCCAGGATGTGGGTCGCCAGCGATGCGCCGCTCGCGTCGAAGGAGGCCACGTCGCTCCATGGCAGGAAGATGCGCCGCCGGCCCGTGGACACGACAAGACCGGTCACCGGGGGATATCTGTCCCCGATGGCCACGATGAGGTCGGCGACCTTGCCGAGCGGTTCACCCTGCGCATCGCGGACAGGGCGTCCGATCGCCTGGCTCAGGTAGAGCATCTGCCATCCTTCGACTGGGTCCGTCCCGCCGATCCGATGGCGTCGGTACTCCCGGGGAGCCGAACGCTAGGCGGCGAGCCGGGCCGGCGTGACTCGGACGGCGCCGGTTGCGCCGCCGATACTCGGTCCGTTCTCCACTTTGGGAGAGTTCCTCCACAGCGTGTTCCGGGCGCGCACGGCCGAGGCCGTGACCAGCCACGCCGGAGTGTATCCGGCGGCGCGGGGCAGCGGCAAGGCCTCGCGGCGAGGACGTTCTGCTACTGTCCGTCCACCGTCGCCGTCGGTGATTCGGAGGGCTTGGTTGAGGCCGCTCGTTGGAGTCTGGCCGTCTGCGTGGACGCGTGGCGCGTTGGCCTGCGCGTGGGCCCTTGTTCCTTCTTGCACTCGTCCTCGTCAGCCTGCTCTTGAGCCAGCCTGTCTCAGCCGCCCAGGCGGCGCCGGGAGGCTGCAGCTTCGGAGGATTCGGTGGACCGCCGGGCGGGGCTCCGCTGTCAACCGATCCGACGATCGTTGGCGTCATCTCGGGCTTGAAGTCGCCTGGGGCCCCGGCGGTAGACGCGGTCACCGGGCGCATCTTCATTCTCGAGCAGATGGCTGAGCGGGTCGCGGTCGTGGACGGAAACGCGGCGCCAGGCGCGCTCAGGGTCCAGTTGCGGGTGAAGGTCGGCGTCCTTCCCTTCTCGGTGGCGGTGGACGGCTCGAACGGCCGCGTCTTCGTGATCAATGCGGCCAACTGCCAGCTATCCATGATCGACGGCCGGGCGGCGACGCCGGCGGTGATCGGGAGTGCCTTGATGACGGGTTCGCCCTACGTTGTCGCGGTCGACGAGAGCACCGGCCACGTGTTCGTGTCGCTCGTCGCGACCAACCAGGTCCTGGTCTACGACGAGGGCCTGAGCCTCCTGGCCACGCTCGCGACTGGGATCTCGCCGGTTGCTTTCGCTGTCGATCCCGGCCGGCGCCTGGTACTGATGGCGACGACCGGTGGGCAGCTGACGGGCACCGATCCGGGCGCGATCACGGTCATCGACGACTCGACGTCGGTACCCACGCTTCTTTCGGGCGGCCTGGCGGCCGAGTGGCCGCACGATGTCGGCATCGACCCGGAAACCGGCCTCGGGTTCGCGATGGAGACGAGGGCAGGGACGATCTCCACGTTCTCCTATGGCGCGGATGGCACGGTCTCGAGGGTCGCCTCGACCGCCGCGGACCCGGGTGGCGCGGCGTCGAGTGCCCTTGCGCTGGCGGTCGTTCCCGGTGGCCGCGAGGTGATCGTGCCCATCGGCGGGGCAAAGCGAGTGAACGTTTTCGCAATCGCCGCGGATGGATCGCTGAGCCTGCTGCGATCCATCAATGGCGTGGATTCCTCGCTGGCACCGGCCGTCGACTCGGTTACGGGCAACGTCTTCATCGCCGAGACCTCCAACGGCCGCGTGGACATGCTCGCCATTCCCGCCGCACCGGGAGCCACGGGTTCGCCGTCGCCGTCGCCCGCGCCGCCAACGCCGATTGCCTCGGTCGAGATCAGCCCATCGCCTGCATCCAGCACGCCGGCCGTCGTTGCATCAGCCTCCCCACCGATCGCGGCTTCACCGCTGCCCGTCCTCTCCTCGCCGCCCGGCACGTCCGTCCCGGCCGCGACAAGCGCGCCGCCGGTGGGAGCAGGAGGCACGGGAACCGGCAGCACCGGTGGCACCGGTGGCACCGGCAGCAACCCGCCGTCCATCGACTTCGTCCTGCCCGGCCCGTTCGACATCTCGCTGGCCCCCGTGGACGTGGCCCGCAGCATCGGCATCACGGCACTCGTGATGCCGCTGATCGGCGCGCCGACTCCCATCTTCAACAGCACGCTATCGGCCCACCGTGCGCTGATCGGCCGCTGGCTCCGGCGGAAACGGCCGCGACGCAAGGCTGCGGCGGGAACTCAACCCACGCTTGGAAGCCGTCTCGCAGCGCTCTCGACCACGTGGCAAGGCCTCGTCATTTACCTGGGCGTGACGGCGCTCCTCTACTGCCTGCTCGACGCCAGGTTCCCATTCGAGGCTCCGGTCGAGGTGCTCGTCGCCACGCTTGCCGGGATCCTGCTTGGCACCGCCCTCTCGCAGATCCCGGGCGAGCTCTACGTGCGGCGCCACTATCACGAGCATGGCCACGTCCGTGTCGCACTTTGGACACTGATCCTGGCCGCTGCGTGCGTGCTCATCACCAGGATTACCTCGGTCCAACCGGGCTACGTGTACGGGATCGTCGGTGGCTTCGCCTTCACCGTCTCGCTGACGGCGGCCGACGAGGGCCGGATGGCGTTCAGGGGAATGGCGGTGCTGCTGGTCGTCGGAATCGTGGCCTGGTTCCTCCGCATCCCGTTCGAGCCGGCTCCCGGGACGGGCGCCGATACGGCGTCCCTCCCCAACACGGTCCTTGCACGCGTCTTCATCAGCGCCGTCGAGGGCATGGCCATCGGCCTCATCCCGCTCCGGTTCCTGGAGGGCGAGTCGCTGTCGCGCTGGAGCAGGGTTCGCTGGGCGGTCCTGTGGGGGATCGGCCTGTTCCTGTTCGCGCACGTCATCCTGTATCCCGTCAGCAGCTTCGAACCCAACCCGAGCGCCGTGGGCATCTGGACGATCGTCGCAACGGTGGCGATCTACGGCGCGATCGCGATCGGGTTCTGGTGGTTTTTCCGCCGCCGCGATGCGCGGAAGCTTCGCTACCGAAAGAAGGCTCAGCTCGCGGAGGGCGTGACGGCCACGGCTGGTTGAATCGGAAGAGTGAAGGAGAGACCCGATGCTTTCGAACGCCCTGGTGGTCACCACGATCCCGGTCACCGACCTCGGCCGAGCGAAGGCGTTCTACGTGGACGTGCTCGGCCTCACCACGATCATGGAGACCCCGTTCGCCGTGCGCCTTCGCGGTGGGAACGGCACGCAGATCTCCCTCTCTACAAGCGCGGGCCGGTCGAGCGGGGCCACACGGTCGCCCACTTCGAGGTCGCGGACATCGAGGCCGAGGTCACGGATCTCCGCTCGCGGCGCGGTCTTCGAGGAGTACACGGAAGGGCCGCTGGTGACCACGAACTCCATCGCGCCGATCGGTCCGGCGCGTGGGGCCTGGTTGCGCGATCCGGACGGGAACGTGCTCGGGCTGCGCGAGGGCCCAGTCCCCGCGTAATCGAGGGCCCACGCCGGCGGTACGCCGAACCGCCCATTGACCGCCCATCCGGTACCTGTGCCATCCTCGCCGGGTGACTGAAAAGCAGCGCAGCGACGCCGTCGGGGTTGCGACCCCGTCTCGCCCGAAGGTTGCGATCCCAATGGGCAGTGGCTTCCCAACGCGCCCGGCGCCCAAGCCTCCCGAGGTCGCGTCGGCACCACCTGCGCCGGCGGCGCCCACAGCAACCATCGACTCATCCCTCGACCCGACGCACGAGGACCCGGCTGCCGCCCCGGCGCCTTCCGGCGCATCCACGGACGACCCCACCGGCAGCCATCCGACCGCCGGATCTGACGACGCGTCCCCGCTCGGGGTCGTCGAGACCGGGGATGCCGGGCTGGCGGCGATCCGGACCGCGATCGTAGCGCTCCTCGGGCTTGCCGCGCTTGTGGCCATTGCCACGCTCATGGGCGGCCTCGCCGCGCTCGGCCTGGTGGAGGTGGCCATCCTGATCGGGCTCGGTGGAGCGCTGGTCTTACACCAGCGCACCGTCGCCGCCGTGACCGATCGCCGGCTGACCCGTGAGGCGAGCGTCACCCGGATCCTGCAGGGGCTGTCGCGATCCGTATCTCCCGAATCGGTCGTGGATGCCATCGTCCAGGAGCTGCACGCTGCGGCCGGCGCGGACCACGTCGTCGTGGCGCGCGTGCGCCAGCCGGACCTCGTCGTGGAGGTGACGCTGGTGACTGCCAGCACGGCCGTGCCCGTCTCGAAGACGTGGCTGCGCCCGGACATCGTTGGCGAACTGTCCACCGACGAACTGGCCTCTGAGCCCTCCGGACGACGCCGCGACCCCGCGCGGGCGGTTCGTGCCGCTTCCCAGGCCGCAGCAGACGAGATCGCCCGACGCGTCCGTTCCGCCTACGGCCTGTCCTATACGGTCGCCGCTCCACTGGTGGCTGATGGCCGTTTCATGGGCGCCCTGATCCTCTCGAAGCGGACACGCGGCACCTGGGCCGCCGCGGACCGACGGCTGCTCGCATGGGCCGCCTCGGAGCTCTCGGCGGCCTTCGCGCGCGCCTTCGCACACGAGGCGGCCGAGCGCGGCGCGAACATCGACGCACTGACCAACCTGCCCAACAGGCGCTACTTCAACGAGCTCCTGGCGATCCTCCGGCCCGGGCGCCGCAGCGGTGATCGCACTGGCATCTTGATGATCGACATCGACTACTTCAAGCGGCTCAACGACCGCTACGGGCACGCCACCGGAGACGTCGTGCTGCGTGCCGTGGCCGGAGCCATCGCGGCCACCATCCGGGCCGAGGACACTCCCGCGCGCTACGGCGGCGAGGAATTCGTCGTCATCCTGCGGCGGGCCAGCGCGGGAGCGGCGGCGGACGTCGGCGAGCGCATTCGCCAGGGGGTCGCGGCGCTGCCGCTCGAGCCGATGGGCATTGAGGAGCCCGTCACGGTTTCGGTCGGAGTCGCGGTCGCGGCGGAGGAGGAGACGGACATGCGGGCGACCATCGAGCGCGCCGACCGGGCGTTGTACGCGGCCAAGCGATCCGGTCGCGATCGCATCGAGGTCGCCTGAGTGGCGGGTCCCCGCGCCCGGCGCAGCGCTCCCCCGCAGCCGAAGCGGGACGCGGCCGGGCTCGACGTCGAGCGATCGACCGAGGCCGACACCCCGGATCCCGAGCTTGGCGAGGTGGTGGCCCTCGACCCGGACCAGCCGCCGTACGAGGACCGGCCGCGCTTTTCCGGCGGCGACGACGTGCCACTGCTTCGCAACGACGAGCTCGCCCGCATCTTCTTCGACATCGGGGACATGCTCGAGCTGAAGGGCGAGATGGCCTTCAAGGTCGGCGCATACCGGCGGGCGGCCGACTCGATCGCCCACAGCCCGAGCGACGTGGCCGCGGCCTACCGGAGTGGGGCGCCGCCGCAGCTTCCTGGCGTCGGCAAGGCCATCGACGAGAAGCTCGCCGAGCTCGCCGACACGGGCCGCCTGCGCTACTACGAGCGGCTCCGACGGGACGTGCCGCCGTCGCTCGTGTCGCTGCTGGCCGTGCCCGGCCTCGGCCCGCGCACGGCGGGCGACCTGTGGCGCGGGCTGGGGATCGCGTCGCTGCCCGAGCTCGAGTCAGCGGCGCGCGAAGGCCGGCTGCGCGCCATCAAGGGCATCAGCGAGAAGACCGAGCAGAAGATCCTCGACGGGCTCGCCGAGCTGGAGAAGCGGCCGCCTGCCCGCATGCGCCTGGGCCAGGCCGAGCAGATCATCGACCGCCTGTCATCGCTGTTGTCGGCGGTGCCGGGCGTGAGCTCGGTGGTGGCGGCGGGCTCCTTCCGGCGCCGGCGCGAGACCATCGGGGACATCGATCTCCTGGTGGAGACGGACCGGCCCATCGAGGCGATCGCCGCGGTGCACGCCTCGGCCGCGGTCGACAGGGTCGGTGGACATGGAGGCCGGCTGGGGACGCTGCGCACGACCGTCCAGCTGATGCGCGGTCCGCAGCTCGACGTCATGACCATGCCGCCCGGGCAGACCGGCACCTACCTGGTCCACTTCACGGGCTCCGCCGACCACAACGTGCGGCTGCGTCAACTGGCCCGGGACCAGGGCTGGAGCCTCTCCGAGCACGGCTTCACGCGCATTGGCGATAACGGCGAAGCGCTCACCGGGCAAACCGCGGAGCGCCGCACCTTCGCGACCGAGGCCGAGGTCTACGCTTTCCTTGGCCTGCCGTCCATCGCGCCCGAGCTGCGGGAGGATCGCGGTGAGATCGAGGCCGCGCTGGAGGGTCGGCTTCCGAAGCTCGTGGAGATGTCCGACCTCCAAGGCGACTGCCACACGCACTCGGACTGGTCGGACGGAAGCAAGCCGATCGAGGCCTGGGCGGATGCGGCCAGGCGCCGCGGCTATGCATGGCTGGTGCTGACCGATCACTCGCAGAGCCTGACAATCGCGAACGGGCTGACGCCTGCGCGGGTAGAAGAACAGCGGAAGATCATCGGCGAGCTCAACGAGCGCTATGCGCGGGAAGAGGCGAAAGGGGAGGCGCCATCGGGCGCGCACGTGTCGGGCTTCCGGCTGCTCCACGGCTGCGAGATGGAGATCCGCGTTGACGGCCGCCTCGACTACGACGACCGCCTGCTCGCCCGCTTTGACGTTGTGGTCGCGTCACTCCACGTGGGGCGGCGCCAGCCGCGCGCCCAGCTGATGACTCGCTACGAGACCGCGTTGCGCAGTACCCACGTCGACATCATCGCCCACCCGTCGGGCCGCAAGATCGGGATCCGCCCCGACCTCGACCTCGACTGGGACCGCTTCTACCGGACGGCGGCGGAGACGGGCACGCTCCTGGAGATCAACGGCTCGGATGAGCGGCTCGACCTCGACGATCGCCGCATCCGGGCTGCGCTCGACGCCGGCTGCACTTTCACGATCGACTCGGATGCCCATTACGTGAGCGAGTGGGATAACGTGAATTGGGGGATAGGGCTGGCGCGCCGTGGGTGGCTGGAAAAGGGCGACGTGGCCAACACCCTGCCGCGCGACGAATTCCTGAAGCTGATCGCGGAGAAACCCCACCGCGTGGCGTGAGGGGAGCGGACCAGTACCCTCGCCTGCGTCGGCCGAAATCGCCGCCATTTCCGCCACATGTGCGTGGGAGGCACGTTAGCCAGCAAGCCGCAGCGTCCCCGGTAGCGGGGCTCGTGCCAGGCGGCCGGGTAGTGGGCATGAATGTCTAGGGAGATGCCCGATGGCGGTGTCATTGGGCACCTCCCAGACTTGAGCTGCCCGGGGGATGTCTGATGTCAAAGGGGGAAGCACATGCGGATCAGACTTCTCGCAGGTGTCGCAGCCTGCTTACTGGCAGCGTCAAACGCGCCCGTCGCATCGGGAGCCTCGACAACGCTGCCGGCCTTCGGCCACGTATTCGTGATCGTGATGGAGAACCACGAATACAGTCAGATCATCGGTAGCGGCGATGCTCCGTACATCAACCAGCTGGCCAATACCTATGGCCTCGCCACAAACTACACAGCCATCCGTCACCCGTCGCAGCCCAATTATCTGGCCCTGTGGTCGGGGTCGACCCAGGGTGTCACCGACGACCGCGTGCACGACATCACCGCACGAACCCTCGGCAGCCAGATGGGCGGCACCGGCCGTAGCTGGCGCGTCGCGGCACAGAACGTGCCCCTCAACTGCTACACCAGCAAGACCGCATCGGGCGGCGAGGACGGCGTCGGGACGTACTCGCGCAACCACGAGCCGGCCATCAGTTTCACGTCCGTGTCCGGCAATGCCGCTCGCTGCGCGCGACGGATCACGGACTTCACCCACTTTGATCCAGCCGTGGGTGACCTCTGGTTCGTCGCTCCGAACGACTGCAATGACATGCACGATTGCTCAGTGGCGACAGGCGATGCATTCCTGGCAGCCTTTGTGCCCACCATTCTGCAGAGCGCGGCCTACCAAAGTGGTGCCGGCCTGGTCGTCATCACCTGGGACGAAGGAGAGACGCGCATCGGTGGCGGCGGTCAGGTGGCTACCATCATGATCAGCCCGCGCAGCAAGCCCGCGTACCGGTCCCCAAACGCCTACAACCACTATTCCGTCCTGCGGACCATCGAGGACGCCTGGGGCCTACCCTGCCTCGCGAACAGCTGCACCGCGAACAACATGGCCGAATTCTTCCAGTAGACAAGCGCCGCTTTGGCTCGTCGCGCTGCGCAGCCCGCCTTCGAGGCCATGGTCGCCAGCTCCTGGATCCACGAATGGAGCCGGCACGCCCCTCGACGCCGATGCCCGCAGCCCAGGCGCAAGCCGATCGACGAGCGGCGACGGCCCCGCCCTGGCCATGGCACCCTGGGCCCGGACGGCGCGACCCGGGTTCCCCGGGCCTTCGTCTCAGCCGACCCGCATGACTCCTCAGGCATCCGGTTCTGACCCTAGGGGGAAACCTGAGGCCTCGCGCCCTTTCAGGTTCGGCGCGCGGAGTCGTCGCGCCGATGACGCCCAATGACTTCGTCGCGGACTGAGGCAGATCATTCAGGCGACGCAGCGAAGACGTTTGACGCGACGAACGATTGGTGAAGCGTCGGCGCAGCGCCTTCGAGCACCCCGATGCTCCTCCAGGTCAGTTCTTCAGGACAGCTAGGGCGTTCCCTGATAGACGCCGCGCCCGAGGATCGCAACGATCAGCGTCCTTGCTGGAACGTGGCGCGACCATCCGTTGGCCACGCTCTGCATCAGGTCTTCGGAGGGCTCACGTGATCGTGACTCGGTTCTCGCGGACGACGCTCATTGCGACCGCAGTGGCATTCGTTGGTCTGCTCGGTGCACAGGTGATCCACCCGGCCGTTGCTCGAGCCGCTGATCCGGTCATCGCTGCTGCAGGCGACATTGCCTGCGACCCGGCATCTTCCTCGTTCAACGGTGGCAACGGCACAGCGACCAACTGCCGGGCGAAGTACACCGCCGCGCTACTCAGCGCGAATTTCTACAGTGCCGTGCTGCCGATGGGAGACGAGCAGTACGAATGCGGCGGCCTGTCCACTTTCCAGCAGTCATACGACCTGTCGTGGGGCGAGCCGAATCTGCTCGCGCTGAGTCGCCCGGTGCCCGGCAATCACGAATACGAGTCGAGCGGAGGTACGGACTGCGGTGGGAGCGCAGCGGCTGGGTATTTCGGCACCTTCGGTGCGCTGGCACACCCGGAGTCACGCGGCTACTACAGCTATGACATCGGTACCTGGCACCTGATCGCCCTGAACTCCCAATGCACCTTTGTGCCGTGCAAGAAGGGAAGTGCACAAGAACTCTGGCTGAACGCGGATCTGGCGGCCCACTCGAACACATGCGTGCTGGCGTACTGGCATGATCCCCGCTTCGCTTCGCGATCTTCGGGAGCCGTGCCAACCAAGACGCTGCCATGGTGGAACGACCTCTACGCCGCGCGCGCTGACATCATCCTCGGCGCGAGCTTCCACGTTTACGAGCGATTTGCCATGCTCGATCCGTCCGGAAACATTGACGCGGACCACGGGATCCGCGAGTTCGTTACGGGAATGGGCGGCAAGAGCCACGGCGGATCCCTCGCGCAGATGCCCGGCAGCGTGATCCGCGACAGGACTCACTACGGAATCCTGCAGCTGACGCTACATGAGACCAGCTACGACTGGTCGTTCCTGGGCGAAGACGGCAGCAATGTCGACGGCGGATCTGGCAATTGCGTAACGTAGCTCCTAGGGAGGAACCCGACATCCATTGCCGTCATACCGGAGTGACAAGAATGATGCCGCAGCGCAACGATGCAGCCCCGCCAGTTGCCACGGCGGACCCAAGGATCCGTTGACAGACACCCAAGGGAATCCGCGGGTCGAGGATCCAGGCTCGAATGGTTGGGAGGGGGAGAACCCGCACTAGCGGATGGGAGAACGAGGGAATCCAGGGATGACACGCAGCCTCGCGAATTCGGCGACCGTCCAACTTGAGCGTGAGCAACGTCGAGAAGTCGCGCCGCCGGCGCCGGACCGCAATCGACCCGTCAGTGCACAACCAGCAAACGTCGAGGATGGATGGATCACCGGTGACCTCAAACGGTTCGGCGCGCCGCCCCAGTTACGTGCGGATGTCATCGGCTCCAGTGTTCCCCCCGTCGCGGGATTCGCCCATTCGTGGCGCAAGCGGATGTTTGACATGGTCGTGGCCGCGGCTGGTCTTGCCTTGTCGGGGCCGTTGCTCGTGGGCGCAGCCTTGGCGATACGCCTCACTTCGCGTGGCCCTGTATTGCATCGGCAACGCCGGATTGGGCTTGGAGGGGAGCCATTTACCCTCATCAAGTTCCGCACGATGTACACGGGGTCCGACGAATCAGTACATCGGTCGTTCATCACATCGCTCATCACTGCCCCCGACGCGGCTTCACCGATCGACGGTGTGTACAAGCTCGCCCACGATGCGCGCGTGACCTCGATCGGACGGTTGCTGCGAAAGACCAGCATCGATGAGCTACCGCAGCTCATCAACGTCCTTCGCGGCGAGATGTCCATCGTGGGTCCCCGACCACCCCTCCCGTATGAGGTGGAGGTGTACGACGCTTGGCAGCTTGAACGCCTGACCGCCCGTCCTGGGATCACCGGCGCCTGGCAGGTGGGAGGCCGCAATCGCGTCTCATATACCGACATGTGTCGAATGGACATCGCCTACATCCATGCGTGGTCGATGCGGCGCGATGTGGAGATCGTGCTGCGCACGCCCCTTGCCTTGATGAACGTGGGAGAAACAGCATGACACCCACGGGTCCCCATCCGGTTCGGGTAGGCGTCATCGGCTGCGGGTATTGGGGTCCGAACCTCGTGCGCAATTTCGCGCGGGACGACCGGGCGGAGGTACTGGCGGTATGTGACATGCGCATCGAGCGCGCAGGGCGCGTTGCTCGTGAATATGGCGTGGAAATCGCGACTTCGAACCCTCGCGTGGTCATGGACCACCGCGGCATTGACCTGGTGGTCGTCGCAACGCCGACGCGCACGCATTACCAGGTTGCGAAGGCGGCAATCGAGGCCGGCAAGCACGTCCTGGTAATGAAGCCGATGTGTGATTCGGTCGAGCGCGCCGAAGAATTGGTGGATCTTGCGCGACGTCGGGGCGTTCTGCTTGCCGTTGATCACACGTTCCTGTTCACGGGCGCGGTGCGCAAGATGCGAGACCTCGTCACCGCTGGTGACCTGGGGGACCTCTACTACATAGACAGCGTGCGGATCAACCTCGGCCTCTTCCAATCCGATGTCAACGTCATCTGGGACCTCGCTCCCCATGACATCAGCATCATTGACTACCTGATCGGAGGCGTTCTTCCGGAGGAGGTCTCTGCAACGGCAGCTGCTCACGCCGGAAGCCAACGCGAGAACGTTGCGTATGTGACGCTCCGCTATGGCAACAATGTGCTGGCGCACGTGCATGTGAATTGGCTCGCCCCAGCCAAGGTTCGCCGAATGATCGTCGGCGGCTCGAAGCGAATGATCATATATGACGACGTCCAGCCATCAGAGAAATTGATGGTCTACGACAAGGGTGTGACGATCGGCCCGACCCCGTACAACTTGCCAGGCCACAACGGTATGCACACGAACGGCACATCCAGCGACGTCGCTAGCGGATCCGATCCGGCGCTGCCCGCACGAAGTAGTCAGCGTCGGCGATCTCGCAACGGGGACGCCGCTGACGATCTCTACTCACAGCTCGTTTCGTACCGCAGCGGTGACATGTTCGCCCCTCGCCTGGACGACCGCGAGGCGCTCGCAGTCGAGGTCGACCATCTCATTGGCTGCCTCAGGAATGGTACCACTCCCATCTCCGACGGCGATTCCGGTCTTCGTGTGGTCCGCATCCTGGATGCCGCCCAGCGATCGGTTATTCGGGGTCGCGGTTCGGTGACGCTTCCTGACCGACGGACCCTATCCAACGGCCGGGAGACGCCGGTGAAGGTGGAAGGCCCTGTGGATCCGCGCGTGCCGGTGTTGATCGATGGAGATCCCCTTGTTGGCCTGTCGGTCAGCCCAGTCTCTCTGCTTGGCTCATAGGATCGAAGATATGGCCCGGTCGGTCGTTGTCTTGGGAAAGGGCACACTCGCGATCCAGATCGCGGAATGGTTCTTGGCGCATCACGACTGGCACCTCGCCGGAGTGGTCCCCGTGATACCGGAGCCTGCTTGGACATTGTCTCTGTCGGGATGGGCCCACGCGAACCATGTTCGCATCGTGGAATCCGGCCGCGCCGATGACGTCGAGGCGGTTCTGGGCCGCCAGTCCAGGTGCCCTCAGGGCTTGATCGCAGATCTGGCCATTTCTGTGTTCTATGACCGCATCCTGCGCTCGTCGTTTCTGGACTGTGTGGTCCGGACCATCAACATCCACAACGCGCCACTTCCGAAATATCGCGGCGTCGCTCCCATCAACTGGGCACTGAAGGATGGGGAGCGTTCACACGGCGTGACCATTCACGAGGTCACGCCCGGCATCGACGATGGGCCAATCCTGGCGCAGACGACCTTTTCGCTGTACCCCGAATTTGATGAAGTCATCGACGTTTACCGCCGAGCTCTTCGATATGGGTGGTTGACATTTCAGGAGACGATTCCGTTGCTCGACCGCATCACGCCGTCTCCCCAGGGTCCGGGAGCTTCCTATCACAGCCGCAACGAGGAGTCGGCGCTCGGTGATCGTAGCGGTTTTACCGTGGCGGAGAGTCTCGGGCAGACCCTTCCCGGTCGATCCGGCGACGCCCAGGGGATCAGAGCGTGACGATTGTGATTCTTGTCCGAAACGAAGGAGTTGCGCGCGGGCTCGGAGTGGTGCGGTGACGACAGCACTCGCGACGGGCATCCCACTCGTCGACCTCCAGCGTCAGCACGCGATGATCGCGAAGGAGCTCGAGGCGGCGATCAGCGACGTCGTTGGCAGCGGGGCGTTCGTGGCCGGACCCGCGGTCGCTGCGTTCGAGGCGGCATACGCCCAATTCATTGGGGTGCGGCATGTAGCAGGCGTGGCCAATGGTACGGACGCGCTCGAGTTGATTCTTCGTGCGCTGGGAATCGGTCCTGGCCACGAGGTGGTTGTGCCTGCCCTGACCTTCGTCGCAACCGCGTCCGCAGTCGCCCGGTCAGGCGCAACCCCGGTGTTCGCGGATGTAGATCCCGACACCCTTCTGCTGGATCTGGTCGATGCAAGGCGCCGCGTCGGGCCACAGACGCGAGCAATTGTGGCCGTGCACTTGTACGGGCAAACGGTTCCAACAGAACAGCTCGGGGCGATGGACGGGGTGGTGCTGGTCGAGGATGCTGCCCAAGCGCAGGGAGCACGCCGTCGGGACGTACCCGCTGGTCGTCTCGGGATCGCAGCTGCAACCAGCTTCTATCCGGGGAAGAATCTGGGCGCCTTGGGTGACGCCGGAGCTGTCCTGACGGACGACGACGGGCTCAATCGTGCGATACGGGCCCTAAGGAACCACGGTAGCGAAATCAAATACGAGCATCCGCAGCTCGGTTTCAACAGCCGCCTCGACTCGATCCAGGCCGCCGTGCTGGGAGTGAAGCTTCGCCATCTCGCCGTATGGAACCAGGCGCGCCGTGCTGCTGCTTCGCGTTACGACCGGCTGCTGTCGGACATTGAAGAGGTATGCCGCCCGACGACAGTGTTGGGAAATGAGCACGTTTGGCATCTCTACGTCATTCGCGTTCCACATCGGGACCGCGTGGTGGAGGCTCTGAATCACGCGGGAATAGGAGCCGGCATCCATTACCCACAGCCGCTCCACCGGCTCGGAGCATTTGCCAACCTCGGGTACCGAACCGGAGCTTTTCCCGTCGCAGAAGCGGCCACAACAGAGATCCTTTCGCTCCCGCTGTATCCCGAGATTACGGAGCAGGAACAGGAGCGCGTCGTCGCCGAGTTGCGTCACGCCCTCTCCGAAGTTTCTACGCGCCGATTGTCCTGACCGAGCACGAAGGAGATTCGAGAGATGGAACTGCGTGCCCTTACGCGGGTACTCACAAAGCGGTGGTGGCTGGTGGTGCCGATATTCGTGATCACTCTGGGCTCGGCTGTGGTGTTCGCCATTGGCCTTCCCGTACGATATCAGTCCGCCACGACGTACGTGGTCGCGTCCGGGGCGGTCGTTGCGGGCGCGAATCCTCTCGACGCACTCTCGATCGTCAGTCGCCAGACCGAGATCGTCAGTACCTACTCGGAGGTGGCCTCGAGCCGCGAGATCAAGCGGCAGGTACAGGCACAGTTGCAGCTGACGGGCGGGCAAATGGATGACCTGAAAGTTGCATCGCAGGTCGTTGCGGGGACCAACGTTCTTCAGATCCAGATCCAGGCGCCCACCCCTGCGCTCGCGCACGACGTAGCGGAGGCAGTTGGAGCCACGACGGCAACCTATGTGAACGCGCTGTACCCGGAGTTCAAGCTCGCGCGCCTGGATGCTCCCGTGCTGCCGGACAAGGCGAGCGAGCCCAACGTTCCGTTGCTCGCCGCCCTCGGCTTCATTGTGGCGCTCGGCCTCGCCATCGGGGCCGCGTTTGCGCTGGAGTTGGCCGGAGGTCCGCGTTCCGCGCCGCTGGCAGTCACCATCGCGGACGACAGCGGGGCGTACAGCGAAGCATTTCTTCGGGTTCGCCTCGGCGAGGAACTCAGTCGCTCACAGAGGACGGGTCGGCCGTTCTCGCTGGCCTTGATGGATGTCGACAACGGCGTGCTCTCGACGACCGGGACGGATGCTGAGCGGCAGGATCTGATGCGCAGACTGCTGGCGATCTTCGGCGAGCACATCCGGGCAGAAGACGTTATCGCCCGGCTCGGCGATTACACATTCGGATTTCTGCTCCCGGACCGTGACCGCTCGGCAGCAGCGGTTCTGATGGACACGCTCCGCAGTCGAGCCCGACTTCCGATCCTCGAGCCGAACGCCCGCGCATTCGCCGCCCGTGTCGACCCCGCCCTTGGAGGCATCACCAGCGTGGGGGGGGAACCAGGGCCCTCGGCTTTGATCAAGCTCGCTGACGAAGCGCTCACCGAGGCGCAGCGAGACCCTGAGCACACCCCGGTGTGGTTCACGGTCACCAGCGGCCCAAGCGGAGCTCGCCCGATGACGACCTCAAATGAGTTTGATTCGGCCTCGGACGACCGGCCCGAGGTATTCCGCGGGCTTGCCGAACGAGTCGGGCCCGTCGAGTAGTCGAGCATCCACGTGCCAACGTCCACGCTGACACTCATACCCGTGCCCCTTTCCAGCGCCGAGTCGACGGTGGTGATGGCCACCCCTTCGAGGGCGGTGTCCGGCCCTTCGTCAGCGAGCTTCGCGGTGCGAACAGGCGGGTTCCTATTTGCCGGCAAGCTCTTCACCTACGCCCTCAGACTGGTCGGAGCGGTGATCACTGCACGGATCCTTGGTGCGTCCGGTAACGGCTTGTTCACCCTGACCATCGCCGTGGCGACTCTTCTGGCGAGCTTTGGCGCGTTGGGACTGGATACCGCCGTCGTGCGCTACGTGTCCGTGTTCCGGTCGCGCGGAGACCGTGCCGGAGTCCTGGGGACACTTCAGGTGGGAGTCGGTCTGCCGACGCTCGCAAGCATTGCTCTCGGCGCGGTCGTTTTCGTCTTTGCCGACGCCATCGCGCAAGCCTTTCTATCCCAACCTGACGCGGCCCCGACCCTCCGCGTAGCAAGTCTGCTCATCCCTGGTCTGGTCATCAGCAATCAGCTGTCCGCCGCATTGCAGGGTTCGAAGCGCCTGACCTCTGCCACGCTCGCGACGCAGTTCGTCCAGCCGGCCACGCGCATCATGGTCCTTCTGGTGCTCGCAATGGCTGGCCTAACAGCCCTGGGAGCGGTCGCCGGTGCCACCGTTGCTGTACTGGCCGGTGTGGCGATGATGTGTGTATCGCTTGGCCGTCTCCTCGGTCGGCCGTTAAGGGGTGCGAGGCGAGACGTCTGGTCCATGCTCCGCTTTGCCCTCCCCGTGTACTTCTCGAATATCGTCACAACGGTCGGATCCAACCTCCAGATCATCATGCTCACTGCTCTGGGTTCGCTCGCAGCGGTAGGCATCTTTGCCGTGGCCGACCAACTCAACCTTATTTCAGCGCTGTTCCATACATCAATTGTTGCCGCCGCCATGCCCCTCTTCGCCCAACTCCAGGACGAGAATGACATCGCAGGCGTCGGGGGTCTCTACCGCACCACGTCTTTGTGGACGTTTGCGCTCGACCTACCGGTGTTTCTCGTCGTGGTCCTGGTTCCTGCAGAATTGTTGTCTGTCTTCGGCCCGGAATTCACAAATGGCGCCCCGGCATTGGTGATCCTTGCCGTCGCGGCCCTGGTCAATGTCGCGACCGGCACCTCCGGGGCCGTCCTGGACATGACGGGACACACCAACGTGAAGTTCTTGAACGCAACGCTATCGGCTTCGGTCGCCATCGTCCTGGGGCTGCTACTGATTCCGTCATTGCAGATGCTCGGAGCGGCCATCTCCGTGTTCGCCGCGACCGCCTTGGTCAACATCGTGCGCGTCGTCGAGGTTGCCGCCCTTGTCCACGTCACGCCCTACGACCGTGCGTACCTGAAGCCGATCCTGGCCGCGGGCGTTTCCGCTCTGGCGAGCATCCCCGTGTTGGTGTCGACGCAGTCATTGCCACCTTGGGTCAGGGCCGCGACTTTGGCGCTTGTCGTCGTGATCGTGTATGTGCTGGTGCTCGTGAAAGTGGGCGTCAGCCCGGCTGACCGGAAGTTCCTCCGAGGCGCTTTGGACCGAACATTCAAACGCCCACGCGGCATGTCCGCGGAGCCTTACGATGACCGCTGAAATGCTCGCTCGCCCGTCGGCCGGGTGGAGAGGCGCCCTGCTTGGACGCCAGGAGCCAAGAGCTCTGCCGGGTCGATGGGCCCCCGGTCCGACTCCCGTTGAGCGGCTGGGTGTGGCAGCGGCGGTCATTGCCGTATGTGTCGGCGTGGGTTATGCCACCGCGTCGGGCGAGTGGTACGTCGGCTTGGCTGTGGCGGCCGCGATCCCAGCCACGGCATTGCTGCTCGCCTACCCCTGGACGGCGGTACTGCTCTGGGCCCTTGTCATGCCGTACTTCTTCGGCCGGGCCAGCGCGACGAATCTCGCATTCGTCTGGTCAGTCCACCGCCTGCTCATTCCCATGATGCTCATGGTGCTTGCGGTGTATCACCGACTCGGACTTCGACGCAGTCCATTTCACCTCGGTAAAATGGATGCTGCCCTCGGCGCATTCATTGCAATAGGCGTCATGAACGTTCTGGTCACGCAGGACGACGCTGTGCACCGATTGAGCTTCCTGCACGACCAGGTGGTGGTGCCTATTTGTCTGTTCTGGCTGGTGCGGGCCCTCGGCCCAAGGGAACAGGACCTGAAGCGCCTGGTCTTCGTCGCGTTCGTGACGGTCGCCGTTCAGAGCGTCGTTGGCCTGCTCAGTTGGTTCGCGCCGAATGCCCTACCCGGCGAGTGGTTGAGTCGAGCTGGCGAGCGGGGGGTGGGAACGATCGGAAGCCCAGCCCCGTTCACCGCTACCATCGTGCTGTTCGGCATTTTCCTTGTCCAGTTTGCGAACTCGACGAGAAGCGCACGGGTACGGCTCTTCGCCACCGCACTTCTCGCGATCGGATTGGCGGCAATCTTCTTGTCCTTCTCACGGGGCAGCTGGGTAGGCGCGAGCCTGGTATTCGTCGGGCTGATCCCCCTGTACCCGCGCATCGCCATCATCCTGGCAACGTTTGCCGTGGTTGGTGGCCTCACCTTGGGCGCGGGGCCATTGGCAAATGAAATCGCATTTGCTCAGCATCGGCTCTCCGATTCGGGCACAGTCGCTGGGCGACTTGTAACGGACGATGCTGCTGTTGCGATGATCCAGGCAAAGCCGTTTGCCGGATGGGGTTTCGAGCAGTTTGAGCAGTTCGACGAGCAGTTCAAGCGCAACGTCGGCGGTTTCGCGCTGCAGCTGGGCGGCAGCCTCCACAACTCTTATCTGGGCATTGCGGCGGAGCTTGGTCTGCCCGCCTTGTTGATCTACTTTGTCCCCGTCGCCGCACTGGCGGCAGCTACCGTCCGCAGTTGGCCGCGCATCCCGAGAGTGGGCTTTCTCGACCATCGGCTGCTCATCCTCCTCTGGCTGGCCGTGCTGGATCAGTTCGTTGTGTCGAACTTCATGGACATGCTCCACTCCTATCCGTGGGGCACCGGATTGTGGTGGATCACTCTAGGAATCATCGCCGTGATCGTCCAGTCGGCCGCTGCCGCGCCTGCCGCCGAGCAAGCAGGGACGCGGTCCCGATGATCCCGCAGCAACCGAGACTGCGGATCGTGGAGGATCGTTTGGACGAGGCCATTGTGCCGTCCACTGGCGCAGATGACCCAGGTCGCGGGCGGAGTCTCGTTGAACCGACCAGCCACATCTTCGTAGTGGGAGTAAGTCGGAGCGGCACGAGCCTCATGCGACGCATTCTGGAACGGTCACCGGAGGTCGGGATATGTCGAGAAAACCACTTTCTTGGCCACCTCATCCGATCCGAAGGGGTTCGCTACAGGCTACGACGCCTCGGGGACCCACGGGATGATCAGGTCATTGATCGGATCGTGGACTACATCTATTCAGGCAAGCTCGCAAGCAGTTCGCGGCTCAGGGATCCGAGCAGTCACTGGAATTGGTTGGTCGCGAACGTCGACAAGAACGATTTCGCAGGCAGACTGCTAGCCTCAGATCGAAGCGAACGCGCCATCTTCGACGCGGTGCTTGACACGTACGCCGAAAACCGTGGAAAGCGTATCCGCGGCGAGAAAACTCCCGCACATGTCCGGTACGTTGACGATCTGATGCATTGGTACCCAAACGGACGGGTCATCCACATGGTGCGTGACCCTCGCGCCATCTATGTCTCGGAGCTGCGGCGACGGCAGGAAGTTCATGCTGCCCATCCCTATCGGGAGCTGGCCCGGTGGCGGCCCGCGCTCGCCGCGTTCATCGTCGCCGAAACAGCGGTGGCGTGGGCCGAGAGCGTCCGCAGAGCCCGCCGGAATGAGCGCCGTTACGGGTATCGCTACATCGTCCTCCGCTTCGAGGACCTTGTCTCATCTCCGGAGAGGGTCATCCGAGGACTAGCCGAGCGTGCCGGGATCGCATTTGTGCCGGCGATGCTCGAGCAGCGCGTTGTGAGCAAAGGGTGCGCGCTCGGCACGAGGGGATTCGACCGGCAAGCGGCTGATCGGTGGCGGGCGTCAATCGAGCCATGGGCGCGCCGGTCTCTCGAGGCCCTACTCCTGCGGTCGCCCCGATACGGATACCTGCCATGACCGGCACCGCGACGGCCAATGGATCAGTGCCAGCGTCGGATCGGACAGCCAGGGAACAGATGTCGCCTCAGCCTGCCCAGGCTGCTGACAATCCGCTTCGCCTCGTCGCGGAACTGCTTGATGGCTTGGAAGCTCGCGCGATTCGCTACTGCCTCTGGAAGAGCACGCCACGACTCCGGGAGGCGCTCACGGGGCGAACCGATCTCGACTTGCTCATTTCCAGCGAGGATTCGGATCGTTTCGATCGCCTGATGGCAGACCTCGGCATCAAGCCCTTCCATTCACATCGCGAGCGCCGCTTTCCGGGGCTGGAGGACCATATCGGGCTCGATCGACCGACTGGAAGACTTGTTCATCTGCATGTCCACTACCAGTTGATTCTTGGCGAGCCGTTCATCAAGAACCACCACCTCCCCATAGAAGGCCTGATGCTCGAGAACACCGAGGTTCGTCAGGGTGTCCGCGTTCCGGTCCCCGAGCTCGAACTCAGCGTGCTCGCGATACGGGCCCTCCTCAAATACCGTGACGTGGACTGGTTCAAGGATCTGGTCGGCATAAGAACTCCCGGGCTACCTGCCGATACCCTACATGAGCTCCGCGTTCTGGCCGCCATGATCGATCCGGGTCGATTGACCAAGCTATTGGCGGAGGCCCTTCCCTACCTGCCTCCAACCATCGTGCTTGGCATCATCGCCGTTGCCCACGAGAACCCGAGGGACGCCGGTCAGCTCATCCGCCTCCGGCGTGCGGCGCGCGTGGCCCTCCGCCCATACGAGCGCGAGCATGGCATCGGAGTTCGCGCGAAATACCTCCGAGCCCGGGCGACGCGGCAATGGCCCGTGTCTCTTCTCACTGACCGTCCGTCGCGGCGGCACGAGAAACGCAAGACGCCGGCGCACGGCGGAACCACCGTAGCGTTCGTAGGCATTGACGGCTCCGGCAAGTCGGCGGCTGTCAGCGACCTCGTAACCTGGCTGGAGTGGCGCGTCCGGGTCCGTCATTACTACCTGGGATCCGCTCAGCCGTCACGGACCACTCGTGCGGCTGGCGCCTTGGCGACCGGGGTGACGCGCGCAGCGCGGGCGACATCCCGTTTCGTCGGCTCCGGTCCAAGGCCATCCCGAGCGTTGACGTACGTCGCAGAGGCCGCGATGGCCACCAGGTTCGTGGGTGAAGGTTTCGATCGGATGCGCCGCGCTCGGGCCGGTGCGGCATGGGCACGAGCGGGCGTGGTTGTGCTCTTCGATCGCTATCCGCTGCCGGCAGCCGTCCTGCCGGGCAGGTACGTCGACGGCCCACGCATCCGGTCCATGGCCCAAGGTCGGCAAGCCCGGCTCCTGCAGGCTCTTGCCTCACTGGAGGAGTGGGCATATCGGCGCATTCCGCCTCCAGATCACGTCGTTGTCCTCGACGTGGAGCCGGGCGACGCAATCATGCGGAAAGCCAGCTCGGATCCCGCGCGCCTCATCGAGAAGGCCGCCGCCGTAAAGGAACTGATGATCGCGAGTGGTTCTGCCATCGCGCGAATCGAGGTGCGCCGGCCCCTTGAGGAGGTGCGTGTCGACATCCGCGCTGCCGTGTGGACCGTACTGTGACCTGGATCGAGTTCGCGGGTCCTGTGGGTGCCGGCAAGTCCTCCTTGATTCCGATGGTCATTTCCGAGTACTCCCGCGATGGACGTAGAGCGGTCGCGTTGGACGAGGCTTACCGCAAGCGCGGCCTTCACGTTGGGCCGATCCGCATGCCACGACGAATTGCAGATGCCGGACGGGCGTCCGCCTTCTTGGCAAGACATCCGCGACTGGCATGGCAGCTGATACGAGCCATCGCGGAGTTGCCACTTCCGCTCTGGCACCGCCGCATCATTACCGGGCGCCTGGTCGCTCTTGCGGTCAGCGACCGGATCGGCAGGCACTCGGGCAACGACGCCATCTTCGTGGATGAGGGATGGGTCCACCGCGCAATCAACCTCTTTGCATGGGGCGATGGCACGATCAATGAGCGCCTGGATGCATACCTGGGTGCAATTCCCCGGCCCGACGCGGTTGTCTTTGTCGACGCTCCGGAGACGATCGTCGGGTCACGTCTGCTTGCGCGCGGCCTGCCAAGACGTCTTCGCTCCCGGGACGCGGACGAGATTGAGCTGTTTCTCGATCGAGCGCGCCGAGTGGTCGAGTCGTCGAGCGCCTGGATGGACGCCCACGGGGTACGCGTGATCCGGGTCACCAACGACAGCAGCCTCTCTGACGCAGCCCGCCACGTAGGTCGTCAACTCTTGCTCCCCGCTGCAGAGGACGTCGCGGCATGAGGCGCGAGCGAGTGCTGGTGATTGGCCTTGACGGCGCAACCTGGACCGTCCTCGACCCTTGGATCCGCGACGGGACCCTGCCCGCCCTTGCGCGTCTTCGTGAGCAGGGAACCTGGGGTCCACTCACTTCCACCATGCCTCCACTCACGCCACCTGCCTGGGCGACGTTCCTGACGGGGAAGGGACCCGGCAAACACGGCGTCTTCCACTTCGCGGAGGCTACGACCGGAACCACTGACCTTGCCGCGGGTTCCCCGCGACTCGTCGACAGCCGCAGCATCAAGTCGAGCACGCTCTGGGACATCCTCGGTCATCACGGACGTCACATGGTAAGCATCAATGTCCCCATGAGTTACCCGCCGCGAGCAGTGCCGGGCGTCCTGGTCACATGCCTGTTGACGCCGCCCGACGCCTCGGTCTTCACATACCCCGCCGAGTTGTCTCCGCTGCTGGCCGGGTACCGCATCGACCTCGACCGATTCATCGGCGAGAAACCATTCGCCCGGGACGACGACGGTTCCCGTCACAAACGGGCGGTCGAACCAACACTGTCGCTGGTGCGCGAATTCCACGACATGGAGGCAATTCGCGGCGACACCGCGCTTCAACTGATGCGTTCGGAGCCATGGGACGCATTTACGGTTGTGTTCACCGCCCCAGACCGGATGGGCCACTATCTCTGGCAGTATCACTCCCTGAAGGGTGGCGAAGAACCTGGCACGGACGGTGCCACACCTGCCGAACTCCATGACGCAATCCGCGAGGTGTACCGGGTCATCGATCGCGGCATCGGCGAACTCATGGACGAGGCCGGGCCAGAAACACACGTGATCCTCTTGTCGGACCACGGAATGGGACCCGCCTATTCGCGCAACGTGCAATGGAATGCGTGGCTCCGCCGCAAGGGCCTCGTTGCCATCGAACGGGGCTCGGCGGCTAACCCCGATGGATGGATGCTCCGACTTGGAATCCCGCGCGATCGTGTCGGCGCCGCCGTACGGCGAATTCCCGGCCTGCGCTCGAGTCGCGCCGTGGTGCGTGCACGCGCCCTGCACGGGGCACGGGTGGATGTCGAGCGGTCGACCGCGTATTACGTGCGGATCTACGATCCGGTCGGGGGGGTCCGCATCAACGCGACGGGCGCAGCGCGCGCCGAGCTCATCGCGCGACTCAAGGGCGAGATCGCCGAACTTATCGATCCCGCAACCGGACGCCCTGTTGTCCGCATGGTAGCCGAACGTGACGCGTGCTTCAGCGGTCCGTTCGCCCCGTCGATGCCGGACCTCGTCGTCGTCATGGAGCCTGAGTACGGAAGCAGCGACCGGTTGAGCAACTACAGTGCGATCGTCACTCCGCGCACGTCGATTGGGGATCCCGGGGGCCACCAGTCCGAAGGTGTCTTCGCCCTTGCAGGACCTGCATCGATGAGGAATCCAGATCGCATGGAAGGGGTCGCGATCGCGGATATCGCGCCAACGCTTCTGCACCTGCTGGACCTGCCAGTCCCTGCGGACATGGACGGCCGGGTGGCCCTCGATGCGCTCGAACCTGCCTTCCGCGCGAGCCGGCCGGTCCGGATGTCGCCGCCCGTTCCCTATTGGCCGGACGAGGCAGCCGCACGAGAGGCTTCAGGGGACTCATCCAATGGAGACGACCCCCAGGTCAGGGAGCGCCTGCGCGCACTCGGATACGTGGAATGAGGGTACGTGACGTGGCAGCAGGCATTCAAGACGTTGCCGTCGCTGCGTTCAGCAGCGCCCAGCATGAACTGGAGGTAACTCAATGAATGCTTCGTCGACAGGCCTGGCTGAGGCTCCAATCTACCGGCCGCGCTTCAACGCCGTCCGCACGCGACTCAAGGGAACAGCAGTTCATACGGCTTGGCGAGGCATCCGTGGACGCCGGGTTGCCAGCCACTACGTCGCAGATCTAGGCAATGTCAAGACGTATTGTCTGTTCATTGGCCATGCGCGCAGCGCACACAGCATCGTTGGCGCACTGCTCGACGCGCATCCCCGGGCAATCGTGTCGGACGAGCTCGATGCTCTTCGGTATGTGAGGGCAGGATTTACCCGCGCTCAGGTCATGGCTTTGTCGATCGCGATCTCAAAGGACCAAGCCGATCGGCTGCGACGAAAGGATGGTCGGGAGGGACGCACCTACTCCTACTACGTCCCTGGACAGTGGCAGGGACGATGGGAGCAGCTCGACGTTCTGGGGGACAGTAATGCGGGCGGTACCGTCCAGCAACTGGACGCCGATCCCGCACTCCTCGAGCGCACCGAGAGCTTGGTCGCCCCTGCGCGCGTACGGTTTATCCACGTCGTCCGGGATCCATTCGACAACATCAGCACCATGATGATTCGAGGAGGCCGGACCTTTGATGGCGCCTTCGAGCGGTATTTCGCGAATTGCCGGGCGCTCACAGTACTGCGACCGAGGATCGGCCTCGACCGCATCTTCACACTTCGTCACGAGGACCTGATCGCGGACCCTGAGTCTCGACTACGACAGGCGTGCGAGTTCCTCGGCCTGAGTGCCTCCCCGCAATATCTTTCAGCCGCCGCATCCATCCTTTATCGATCGCCATCCCACAGCCGGGCGTCGGTGAAATGGACCGAGCCATTGATTCGTCGCGTCGAAGACGAGATCCAGCGTTACGACTTTCTGGCGGGATACAGGTTCGACAGTAGCGACAACCCCGTTGGCCGCGTGACGGGTGGCGTGTGATGCGCGCAACGCGTCTTGACTCACACTGGCCCGCCCGACCAACACCATTGGAGTCGTGACGATGCGACCTCGCACGCTCCCTCCTCGGCCCCGCATCGGAGTGATAGGCGCCGGGTACGTTGGCCTGGTGACTGGGGTCTGCTTCGCAGCCTCCGACTATGAGGTAACGATCCGGGATATAGACGCGTCCAGGATCGCGGCCTTGGGTGACGGCGTGGTCCCCATCCACGAACCACGTCTGGCCGAGTTGATGGCGTCCTCTCTTGCGCGGCTGACCTTCACCCTTTCGATGCGACGACTCGTGGAGCGTTCGGACATCGTGTTCGTGGCGGTGGACACGCCGCCGACCCCATCAGGGGATGCCGACCTCTCACGGATTCGGCGCGCCCTCGGTGAAGTAGCGGCAGCTGGAGCTGCGCCCGGAATGTTGCTCGTAATGAAAAGCACCGTTCCCGTCGGCACCGGAGACCGAATTCGTGCCGAGCTCGATGCTGCCGGCCTGAGCCACGTTGGCTATTGCGCGAATCCCGAGTTTCTTCGCGAGGGCAGCGCAATCAGCGATTTTTTGGCCCCTGATCGAGTCGTGATTGGCGACTTTGAGACGACTGACGGCGACCGGCTGGCGTCGCTCTTCGAGTCGTTCGGCGCGCCGATCATTCGCACTACAGTGGCAACAGCGGAGATGATCAAGTACGCGTCGAATGCCTTCCTCGCCACCAAGATCAGCTTTATCAACGAAATCGCCAACGTCTGCGAAGAGGTGGGCGCAGACGTGAACGTGGTCGCCGAAGGAATGGGCAGCGATCCCCGGATCGGCCGTTCGTTCCTGCGAGCCGGCATTGGATACGGTGGTAGCTGCTTCCCGAAGGATGTCGCGGCGCTGAAGCAGCTGGCTGGGAACTCGGGCTACCACTTCCAGCTGTTGACGGCCGTGGTGGAGGTGAACGAGCTCCAGAAGCGGCGTGTCGTGGGCAAGCTGAAGAAACATCTCGGGAGACTGGAAGGTGCGCGAATCGCCTTATTGGGGCTCGCCTTCAAGCCGGATACGGACGATGTGCGCGAGTCATCGAGTCTTGTGCTCGCCAGCCGCCTTCTCGCGGAGGGCGCCGAGGTCAGGGCATACGATCCAATCGTCCGGTCCGACCCAGAGGGACGTTTCGATGGCGTGGAGCTCTGTGAAACGCCCGAGGGCGCTTTGGCCGGTGCTGACGCGGCGGTGCTGGTCACCGAGTGGCCATCGCTCGTGGCCCTGGACTGGCCTGCCATCAAGCCGATGATGCGACGCCCGGTGCTCATCGACGGCCGCAATGTGCTTGATCCAACCTCGATGCGCGAAGCCGGGTATGTATTCGAGGCCATCGGGCGTGTCGGCTCGCGCGGCCGTGTGCCTGTGGGGCACGGTCAGCTCCGGTGAGCCGTCCTGCGACGGCGTCCTCGCGACGCGTGCTCCACGTGATTCAGAACCTTGACCTGGGCGGAGCACAGGAAGTCGTGCGGTCGCTGGTCACGCACCTTCCGGCGTCCGGATGGACCCCGGTGGTAGCAACGCTGCGCGATGGACCCTTGGCGGAAGTCATTCGGGCTGGCGGCACGGACGTCCACGTCATTCGGAGCCGTCATCACTCGATGCTGTCCGCCCGCGGTCTCATCGAAATTGCCGGCATCCGAGATGCGTTGCGGACCCTCTGTGCAGAGGAGGGCATCTCGATTGTCCAGACCCACCTGCTTCGCAGCATGGACTTCGTAGCCCTGTCGCTGCGAGCAAACGGTGGCGTCCGAGGCGTTCTTTGGACAGTTCACAACTCCCGCCTCGACCTTCGCGCGGACCAGCTGCGCGACCATCTGTGGTTACTGCGTCCCAAGCGGCTCGGATACCGATGGTCGTACCGGCTCGGTGCGCGGCTCGGAGGCCAATTCGTGGCGGTGTCCCATGACGTCGGGTCCTCCATTGTGAAGCAGATCCGTCCTCTTCCCGATCGGGTGCACGTCATACCAAACGGCGTAGATGTGGATCGCTATCCCTCCTCGACACCCCGCGCGCAGGTGCGCCGGGACTTGGGGATCGACGAGTCATCGTTCGTTCTCGTAAGCGTAGCCAAGCTCCACGAGCAGAAGGGCCACCGTGATTTGCTGGCCGCGGCACGCCTGGTCATCGATGGGCATCCAAATGTCACCGTGCTCCTTGTGGGAGATGGTCCGCTGAGGAAAACCCTGGAAGCGGAAGCCGCAGCGCTGGGGCTGGCGGGGCACGTGCGTTTTCTCGGCACACGGTCCGATGTTCCTGAGCTGCTGGCGGCCTCTGACCTGTTCGTGCTGGCCTCTCACTGGGAGGGTCTACCGATGGCGCTCCTCGAGGCAATGGCAAGCGGCCTGCCATCGGTTGCCACCGATGTTTCTGGAACCCGCGAGGTGTCCGCGCCTGGCCGCACGGGCCAGATTGTTCCGGTGGGACGTCCTGACCGGCTGGCACAGGCGGTCACGAACATGTACAAGGATCGCGCTCTGGCGCGAGCAATGGGCGTGGCGGCACGCGAGCACGTTGTCCGCCACCACAGCGTCGGCCTTCAGGCGGCGCGACACGCCGCCCTCTATGCGTCGGCAATCGCCCTGTCGGATGGCATCCGACAGGGCGCCCCGGCCGCGAGTGACGTGTTGCAATGAAGAGCGAGGCGCTTGCCGTCACGTACGTCATCGGGACGTATCCGTTGCTTACCACGACGTTCATTGATCGCGAGATCGAGTGCCTGCTGCGCCGAGGGTCAGACGTTGCGATCCTGGCGGTTCGGCGCCCGCCTGGACTTCTGTCTCCGTCGCAGCAGCTGCTCGAGAGTCGTGTCCGATACCTGCTTCCAGCTCCATGGCTCGGGGTAGGTCGTGCCCACCTGAGAATGATCGTTCGTCGGCCGCGCGCTTATGCCACCGCCCTCTGGAAGCTCCTGACCGCAAGACACGATCATGGGTCACGATTGCGGACGATCGGACATTTCGGCGCAGGCGTCTACGCCGCGTCCCTTGCTGAGGACCGACGTGGTATCCGCCTCCACGCCCATTTTGTGGATCGCGCCACCACGGTCGCGATGGTGGCTGCTCGACTTCTGGACTCGCCATACAGCTGCACAGCGCATGCGAACGACATCTACGTAAATCCCGTGCTACTGCGCGAGAAGATACAAGGATCCACCTTCACCGCGACATGCACTGAAGAGAACCGTCGCTACCTCATTCGGCGCGTCGGCGCACTTGAAGGTGCGCGAATCCATACCATCGCCCACGGCCTCGATCTCACTGCATTCCGGGAACGCGGCTCGGCACCTAACCAACCATCCGGGCCGATCCTCCTCACGGTTGCTCAACTGAAGGAAAAGAAGGGCCTCCACGATCTCGTGCTCGCGTGCCGGATACTGGCCGATCGCGGAATCACCTTCCGCTGCCGAATCATCGGCGATGGACCGCTTCGTTCTGAGTTGACAGAGGCCATCCTTCGGGCTGGCCTGCAAGAGTGGGTGACACTGGTCGGCGCTTTGCCGTTCGACCGGGTCATCGAGGAGTATGCGTCGGCGACCATCTTCGTCCTTCCATCGGTCATAGCGAGTGACGGCGATCGTGACGGGATCCCGAACGTGATCCTCGAAGCCATGGCGATGAGGCTTCCGGTCGTCTCGACCACTGTGTCAGGAATACCAGAGGCGGTCGTGCACGACGAGACTGGTCGGCTTGTGCCTCCCGGACAACCGGTATCCCTTGCGACAGCGATCGAAGGGCTCCTCAGCGATCCAGCGAAGCAGCTGAGACTTGGCGCCGCTGGCCGCCGCCGCGTCGAAGAGCGATTCGACATCGATCGCAACGTTGATGTTCTTGTGAGCGCATTTCTCATGACAGCGGCATGAGCTCCACGTCCGTGACTGACGGCGACGCAGTGCAGTGGTCACCTCCGGGCTGTGTGCCCCCTCGGGCGGCCTTCCTGGTGTGGGGCACACCGGACAAGGGACCGCGAAGTCGTGTTCTGGCGCACGAGCTTGGCATCAGCGACATGCGTTTCTGCTTCACTGGGTTGGCACGCCGACGATCAACGGTCCCGGTTCGATACGTCGTGCAGTTCATCCGAACGGTGTGGTGGCTGCTTGCCACGCGCCCCACGGCGCTTTTCGTCCAGGATCCACCGAGTATTGCGGCGTGGATCGTCGCTGTCTATGCCCGCCTTGCGCGAATTCCATACGTGATCGATGCACACAGCGCGATGTTCCAGTACAAACGGTGGCGATGGCCATCGGCAATACATGGCTGGACAATTCGTGGTGCAACGGCCGTCCTGGTCACCGATTCCCATTGGGCGAGGGCCATTGTCGAGATAGGTGGCAACCCCATGGTGGTTCCTGATGTGCCCGTCGTGGTCAATGCGACTCACCGCGACCGCAGGCGGGCCGGTTTCACCGTAATGGTGGTGAACACATGGGCCGACGACGAGCCAATCGACGAAATCATTGCTGCCGCTGCCACACTGCCCGAGATGACCTTTCTCGTGACCGGGCGGGACGGGCCTGTAGCCAAACGTTTTCCTGCGCCACCTGCCAACGTTACCTTTACAGGCTTTCTGTCCCACGACGCGTATGACGCGCTGCTCGATGACGCCGATGCAGTCATGTGCCTTACGACGCGCGAGCACACCATGCAGCGCGGAGCCTGCGAGGCCCTTTCTCACGCGCGGCCAATTATAACCTCCGATCACCGCCTTCTCCGCGACCACTTCGCGGATGCGGCTGCGTTCGTCGGCGATACATCCGGGAGCATCGCAACCGGTGTGCGCCGCGTCGCAGAGCACAAGGAAGCGTTCATCGCCGCGGCTGAGCGAGTCCGGGAACTCCGCCGCAAGGAATGGCTCGAGCGTCGCTCCAGACTGGCGACCTTATTGTTCGCCCGGCGATTGCCCGATGCCGAGGAATGGAGAAATACGAGGGAAGCACAATGATCGGCATCAGTGTTTTCGGACTGGGCTACGTCGGGTCGGTCTCCGCGGCATGCCTTGCAGCCCAAGGCCACCATGTCATCGGCGTCGATGTCAGTGCAGTCAAGGTCGAGATGATCGAGGCCGGTCGAAGTCCCGTCGTTGAATCCGGTCTTGAGGAGGTGATCAGCGAGCAACGAGCTGCCGGCCGGCTGCGCGCCACCGCTGACGTCGCGGCCGCGATCGGAAGCAGCACGGTTTCCCTGGTATGTGTTGGAACCCCGAGCCATGCAAACGGCAGCCTCGACCTGCGGTATGTACGCCGTGTCTGCATGGAGATTGGGGAGGCGCTCGCGACGAAGCAGGGCTACCACATCGTGGTTGCCAGAAGCACCATGCTTCCTGGCAGCACTGAAGACGTCGTCATCCCTGCGCTCGAGCGTGCGTCTGGCAAGCGGGCTGGAACCGACTTCGGCGTTTGCTACAACCCCGAGTTTCTCCGGGAAGGGACATCGCTCTCGGACTTCAGGCATCCGCCGTTTACCGTGATCGGAGGCGACGACCCTGTAGCGAACGAGGGACTCACCGCTGCCTATGCGACGATTGACGCGCCCGTCATTGTGACCGACTACAAAACCGCAGAGATTCTGAAGTATGCGAGCAACGCCTTCCATGCTCTCAAGGTGACATTTGCAAACGAAATCGGCTCAATCTGCAAACAGCAGAACATCGACAGCCACCAACTGATGGACATCTTCTCACTCGACAACAAGCTCAACATCTCCCGGGCATACCTGCGGCCTGGCTTCGCCTTTGGCGGCTCTTGCCTTCCCAAGGATATCCGCGCGTTGCTCCACCACAGCCACTCGCGTGATGTTTTCCCGCCCCTGCTTGAGGCAATCATCCCCAGCAATCGTCGACAGGTGGATCTCGCCTTCGATCACGTTCGGCGGTCTGGCTGCAAGGCTGTCGGCGTTCTTGGTCTCAGCTTCAAGGCCGGCACCGACGATCTTCGCGAGAGTCCCTTGGTGGACCTGATTGAGAGGTTGATCGGCAAGGGATATCGCGTGAGAGTCTACGATCGCAACGTGTCACTTGCTCGACTTCGCGGAGCGAACCGCGAATACATTGAGCAGGAGATCCCGCACATTGCCTCACTCATGGCATCGACCATGGACGAGGTGCTTGGCACCTCGGAGATGATCGTAGTGGGCAACGACGACCCGGAATTCCATACAGTCCTTGGTCGTCTAAGAACGGACCAGCGCATCCTTGACCTGGTCCACATCGGCCAGAACAGTGGCATGGACGACGGTCGCTACGAAGGGATCACCTGGTAAAGGCACGTGGACAACAGCCAACTGACTCACGACGGGGCAGCGCTCGACCCGGCCGCCCGAGGTCTGGCGAGCCGCTTGACTCGACTTGCGATTTGACGCCAGACAACCATACCGATGCAAAGCCCGACTGCGTCCATGCCGATGTCGAGCACGCTGGGCGACCGACCAGGCACAAAGGCTTGGTGGATCTCGTCGGCGACCGCAATCAGCAGTCCGAACACGAGCGTCCACCACTCGGGGCGTCGTGCCCGAGTGATGATGAAACCGCGCAAGGTGACGAAGCCGAGAACCATGAAGATGGCGACGTGAGCAACCGAGCGGGAATCCAGACGGAACTCGTCGGAGCCGCCAGACCCAAGGGTCGGAATCGACGAGAGGACGAAGATCAATCCCAGCCAGGCCGCGACAGGCCGCCAAGGCGATACCAGTCGATGTCTCGCGAAACGACCCAGACCCATCCTATTGTTCATTCCGGTAGCAGTATATCGTGGTGGCAGGTCGGCGTCATGGACGATGGAACCCGCGCTTCTCAAAGGGATCCCGTATTGGAGGGAGCATGAGGATTCTCGTAACCGGCGCCGCGGGCTTCATCGGGTCCCACTTGTGCGAGGCCCTACTGCATGAAGGGCATTCAGTAGTTGGCCTCGATGCCTTCGTACCGTACTATCCGCGCGCAGTGAAGGAGGCCAATCTATCGATCAGCCTGGCGGACCCAGACTTCACGTTTCACGAGCTCGATCTCCGCACGGCCGATCTGTTGCCCATCGTAATGAGTGTGGATGCGGTCATCCATGAAGCCGCCATGCCCGGATTGCCGCAGAGCTGGACTCATTTCGATGCCTATGCGGAGTGCAACCTGCTTGCGACACAGCGACTTGCCGAAGCAGCACGACGCACCGGCCTTCAACGGTTCGTGTACATCTCGACGTCTTCCGTCTATGGGAAAAGCGCAGTGGGCGCCGAAAACGCGCCACTCGCGCCGGTCTCGCCGTACGGAGTCACGAAGCTTGCGGCTGAGAACCTGCTGCGCGCATACGCAGATGCCTTCTCAATGCCACTCGTCGTGCTCCGTTATTTTTCCGTGTACGGCCCGCGCCAACGACCCGATATGGCATATCACCGCTTCATCCGGGCCATGCTCGATGGTACCCAGATCACGGTCTTCGGCGACGGATCGGCAACGCGGACGAGCACGTACATATCTGACTGTGTTCGCGGCACGATCCAGGCTCTCGAGCGTGGCTCAAACAATGCCGTTTACAACTTGGGCGGCAAGTGGGCGCTTTCCGTGATGGAAACCATCCGACTTCTTGCCGAACTGGTCGGGGTCGAGCCGGAGCTGGCCTATGCCCCGACGAGACCCGGGGACCAGACGGAAACGCGAGCCATCATCGACAAGGCGCGAGCTGAGCTCGGTTATGAGCCGACCGTGCAACCGTTCGGTGGGCTTTCACGTCAAGTCGATTGGCAACGCTCCCACGAGTCACGGCTAGGCCCATCGAGACGCGGAGCTGACCCAGATCTGGAGCGCGATCCCGCCTTGTCCCCTCACCCCTAGACACGTCAGCCTATAGTGACTGTGGCCACGGACCGAGATCGTGGGGGTTGATGCACCGGCCAACAGCCGTGAGAAGCCGGCGCATCCGGTTGAGGCGCCGGCTACAGCTGCCCCAGCAGCTCGCCGCCTCCGTCGCCGTGGCTCAGCCATCGGCCGCGCCGGCATTCCCCGGCAGCCGAGTGAACCATCGCGCCCCGCTTTCGCCTCCTCGCGTGGCTGTCCTGGTGGCCCGGCGGGCCGAAGGAGGACTGCCGTGGTCTTGCTCGCGTTTCTTCTCGCTACCAGCCTTGTCTCCGCCGTGACGGGCGGTAGATTCGAGGTCAACAACCCCGACCGAGCGCCAATACCCGAGCCCGCCACGGACGCCGCCGCCACGGGCATCATAGGATTCGGAAAGGCAAGCCTCGGCGGCACGGGGGGCCGGATAATCGACGTGCATTCTGTATCGGAGTTTCGGTCTGCAGCTGACGAAACCGGGCCGCGCATCATCAAGCTCGTTGGATCGGGTACTTGGGATCTCGCGGCCACGCTCCAGATCAAGGATCCCTACGTCACGATCCTCGGCGACCCGCACCTCACCATCAGAGGGGGAGAGCTGCGAATACGTACGCACGACGTGATCATCAACGGATATCGTGCAGCGATCGGCGATCTCGGCATGACCTCCAGCCAAGCAGCAGACGCAGACGCCCTCACCCTCAATGGCCTCGCTGGCTACGAGGTCAGCAATGTCGTGATACGCAACAGCACAATGATCTGGGGCCCGGATATCGGTGGCATGGCGATTCTCGGCAACGTGCACGACGTGACGATCCAGGACAACGTCATCGGAGAGGGTTTGAAGTACTCCCGACACCCGGAAGGAAAACCGCCCACGGGGCACTCCAAGGCGCTGGCTATGTTCCAGCTTCATCCTGACGAAACCGCCCCAGCACGCATCACCATCGCGCGCAACCTCATCACGCGCTCTGATGAGCGAATGCCGGTCATCATGGGGGCCACGGAAGTGGACCTCGTCAACAATCTGATCTACGACTGGGGAATCCATGGACCACGTGGCAATCCGCGCGACCTGAACGTCGTCGGCAACTACCTCAGGCCAGGTCCGGACAGCCGTCCGCGTCTCGTGTGGGAGCCTCGCACCCACAGGGAAGCCAATCCCGTCTTGTACCCGAAGTCAGTGTATTTGGCAGGCAACGTGATGGAAGGCAGCGCTGGACAGCCGGTTGGAACGCCATCGACTGTATACGCATCGATTCCGGGACACTCGCTGTCGATTGTCCCGCAGACTGCAGTCGCGGCCCGCGATTACGTTCTCGCAAACGCCGGCGCTTCCCGAGGCCCACTCGAAAGCAGGATCATCGGAGATGTTGTCAACGGCCACGGAGGATTCTTCAACGGCGCTGGCTATCCAGCACCTAATCCTTCGTGGCCATAGTCAGGCCGACATCTTGCAAGAGTTCACCAGCGCATCGGACACCGTCGCACAGGGCCAGTGTGCCGCGGCGTCGCCGCATTCCGTGGTTTGCTGCGTCAAGTAGCTAGCATTATTTGGTCCAGCGTGGCATCATCTGTCCAAGATGCCCAGTGCCAATCCCACGCGAGTTCTGATGGTCGTTGAAAACAACCCTTACCCGCAGGACACTCGCGTGCGGTGTGAGGCGGAAGCGCTGACGGAGGCCGGTCTGCTCGTGTCTGTCATCGCTCCGGCCGGGCAGGACCAGGCACCTCGAGAGGTCGTCGAGGGCGTCTACGTGTTCCGTTATCCAGCGCCTCGTTCTGGGAATGGCTTGAGCGGATATGCGTGGGAGTATGGCTTCTCCTTGGCGAAGATCCTGATTCTGTCCGCCGTGGTTTTCAGAGAGCGTGGTTTCGACGTGATCCACGTTGCAAACCCGCCAGACCTGCTCGGCCTCGTAGGCTTGCTTTATCGGCCGTGGGGCCGGAAGCTGATCTTTGACCATCACGACTTGGCTCCAGAGATGTTTGATGCAAGGTTCCAGCACCAAGCTTCCCGTTGGATGCGTAGCACGCTGCTTTTCCTTGAGCGGATGTCCTGCCGGCTCTCGTCACACGTGGTCACCGCAAATGAAGCGTACCGGTCAGTGCTAATCGAGAGGGCAGGAGTTCCCGCTCACCGCATATCGGTCGTGCGAAACGGTCCTGACATGCGCGAGATTACTCAGGTAACACGGACACCGCCAACGCGGCGTCCGATCGGTATTACTGTTGGTTACATCGGCATCTTTGGGCCACAGGACGGCGTGGACCGTTTATTGCGCGCAGTAGCGTACCTTAGGCACGTTCTCAAGCGCACGGACCTGGATTGTGTCCTGATAGGAGACGGCAGCGAGGGCTCATATCTGCGGGCTTTGGCCACGGAGCTGCGAATAGATGACGTCGTCGAATTCACCGGCTTTCTGCCACATTTGACGGCGTTGCACAGACTCGCTCGCGCGGATATCGGCGTCGTGCCCGACCCGTCCAATCCGTACAACGACTGCTCAACGATGATCAAGGTCCTCGACTATATGGCGCTCGGAATTCCACTCGTGGCATTCGACATGCCGGAACATCGCTCGTCAGCTGGACAGGCAGCGTTGTACGTGCGACCGAACGATGACGTCCAGCTGGCTACGGGGATCGCGTCGCTGATGGACGATCCCGATGCGCGTCGTAGAATGGCGACGATAGGTCAGGAGCGCATCAAGACGGGACTGTCCTGGCAGCACTCAGTCCCCCACTTGCTCGCAGCCTATGATCGTGTCCTGGGTCAGGCGGCCTCCCGCCGCCAGCGTGCGTCCGCATGACCGCCGTCTCGCGCCCAGTCCTTGTCGTCGGTTTCGATGGGGCAGAGCCTTCCCTCGTTTTCGATGCTTGGCTTGACGACTTGCCGACCATCAGGTCGCTTGTTCAGCAGGGCACATATGCCAGGCTCGAAAGCACCATTCCTGCGATCACGGTACCTGCATGGGCGGCCATGCTCACAGGCCGCGACCCTGGCCAACTTGGACTGTATGGCTTCCGGAATCGACTCGATCATTCATATGATCGTCTGGCGATCGCAGACTCAACCAACATACGGTACCCCCGCGTGTGGGATGTGGTGGGTGCTGCGGATGGGCGCGTAGGAGTTGTAAGCGTCCCCCAGACGTATCCCGTCCAGCCCGTCAACGGGGACCTTGTTAGTTGCTTCCTCACCCCTGGGCCGGAGAGTCGCTTTGCTTACCCGCTGGGTCTGAAAGCAGATGTGCAGAGTTGGATCGATGGTGATCTTCTCGTTGACGTTCCTGACTTTCGGTCAACTGACAAGGAGCGGATCGTTCGCGACATCTATCGGATGGCGGATCAGCATTTCGAGATCTGCCGGCAGCTGATGCGGCGCAACCGATATGACTTCTTCATGACCGTTGATATGGGCGTGGACCGCATCCACCACGCTCTTTGGAAGACGATGGATCCCCGTCATCCGGATTACGTCCCCGGTCATCCGCTCGCGAATGCCATTCACGACTACTATGTGTACGCCGACGGCCAGCTTGCGAGTCTGTTGGAGCTTGCGCCGCACGACGCTGTCGTAATCGTCGTGTCCGACCACGGCGGGCAGGCGATGCAAGGCGGCCTATGCGTCAACGAATCGCTGGTAACTACGGGTGACTTGACCGTGAGTGCCTACCCGCAAGGCGTTACGCCTCTCGCTGCGGTTGATGTGGACTGGCAGCAGACGACCGCATGGGGCGACGGAGGTTACTACGGCCGCGTCTTCCTGAACGTGGAGGGGCGTGAGCCGCGTGGGACGATCCCGGCTGCACAGTATGAGACATCGCGGGTGCGCGTCGCACGCGATCTCGAGGCTGTGCCGGGGCCAGACGGCGAGGCTCTGGGTACTCACGCGTTTCGTCCAGAAGAGCTGTATCGCGAGGTCCGGAATGTCGCGCCCGACCTCGTGATGTACTTCGGCGCATTGTCTTGGCGCTCCGTGGGGAGCCTCGGTCATCGCTCGGTCTGGACGAGGGAGAACGACACGGGGCCCGACGACGCGAACCACGCACAGCACGGTATTTTTGTCGTCTACGATCCACTCCATCCGGATGGAGGAAGGAGACTTGATCCGGTGAGCATCTATGACGTGGGACCCACGCTACTGGCCTTCATGGGATTGAAATCACCCGAAGGGATACGCGGCAAACCCATTCCCGAGCTGGGGAGTTGACGTGGTCATCAGTGACGAGCATCGCTACCTGTTCGTCGAGCTTCCGCATACGGGATCCACGGCGATCAGCAGGGAGCTGCGCGAGCGATATGGGGGGCGCAGCATCCTTCACAAACACGCTACCTACCGAGAGTTTCTCAAGGAAGCGACACCGGAGCAACGCACGTACTTCGTATTCTCCGGGATCCGCAACCCCCTGGACGAGGCTGTCAGCATCTACCACAAGTTCTTGACGGATCACCGTCATCGCTTCACCGATCCCGCCAAGCTCGCGAGACGCAGCTGGTTCACCAGGCATCGGGATCTTGTCAAGTACCAATTCGCGAGCCGAGAAAGATCGGACTTTTCCTCATTCTTCCGTAAGTTCTACCGGTGGCCCTACAACAGTTGGAGCCATCTATCTCACAAGGAATTTGATTACGTCCTGCGCTACGAGACCCTCCAACATGACTTCGCAGAGGTGCTCGAACGTCTGGGTCTGGAATCGATGCGCCTACTGCCGACGGCCAACCCGACCGGTGGTCGCGACAGGGACTTCTACCAGTTCTACACGCCGGAGATCGTTCCACAGGCCGTCCGGGTTTTCGCGGCATTCATGCAGCAGTGGGGATATGACTTTCCGCCTGAGTGGGGGGAGATCTCGGTATCCCGAGGCCTCCGACTCCGCTTCGCGGCATCGAATGTTGTACGCGGCGTCTACTGGCGACTGGTTCGGACTTGACCACTTCAGAGCGCTACGGGCTGGCCAGAGGTCCATCTGGCCTGAGGTGTCGCGATCGCCATGCGAGCTTCCATTCCAGACACTGAGCCCGGAGCGCTCCAGAGGTGAACGCTCCACGCGACTCGTCACATCTGCCGATCGACTCTGCGCCGGAAGACGCACATGGTCGTCGCCGTGCCGCCCTCGAGGCGTGCCGGGTGAGGTGGTCGATCGAATTGACTGACATCGACGTGTTCTGCTATCCGCCAGAAGACCTCGAGTTCGAGAAATGGCGCGCCTGATCGCTCGCTCCGCTCTAGGTGTGATTCACGGACACGTTGTTGACCAGGACCGACATCGGGGTCCGGCCTTCTAGGGATCCGTGTCCGCGTCGCTCGTTGTAG
Source organism: Candidatus Limnocylindrales bacterium (assembly GCA_038237595.1). Lineage (GTDB taxonomy): Bacteria > Chloroflexota > Limnocylindria > Limnocylindrales > CSP1-4 > JAFMJV01. The sequence continues at coordinate 52,433 of JBBRYO010000004.1, forward strand.
TCGGCGACGAAGCCCGGCAGCGCGTCGAGCCGCGCCTCGTTGGTGTCGTA
>JBBRYO010000005.1:0-47682 GCA_038237595.1 Candidatus Limnocylindrales bacterium
CCGAGATGGTGATGCCCGGCGACAACGTCGAGATGACCGTCGAGCTGGGCTCCTCCATCGGCCTCGAGACCGGCCAGCGCTTCGCCATCCGCGAGGGCGGCCACACCGTCGGTGCCGGCGCCATCACCGAGATCCTGGAGTAACGCCACGATGGCTCGGCAGCGAATCCGGATCCGACTCAAGGCCTACGACCACCGGCTGCTGGATCAGTCCGCCCTCCAGATCGTGGAGACGGCCCAGCGGACCGGCGCGGACGTGGTCGGCCCTGTGCCGCTGCCGACGCGCATCGAAAAGTTCACTGTCCTGCGCTCACCGTTCATCGACAAGGACAGCCGGGAGCAGTTCGAGATCCGCACCCACAAGCGGCTCATCGACATCCTCGATCCCTCGTCGAAGACGGTGGACGCCCTGATGCGACTCTCGCTCGCCGCGGGCGTCGACATCGAGATAAAGATGTGACGATCGGAATTCTCGGTCGCAAGATCGGCATGACCCAGGTCTTCGCTGCGGACGGCACGATCGTGCCCGTCTCCGTGGTGTCCGTCGAACCCAATACCGTGACCGCGCTGCGGACCCGCGAGCGTGACGGCTACACGGCCGTGCAGGTGGGTGCCGGCACCGCCCGCAAGCTCACCAAGCCCCGCCTCGGCCAGCTCAAGGACCTGCCGCGAGTCCGCGATGCGCGCGAGTTCCGGCTCGATGACATCAGCGAGTTCGAGGTCGGCCAGACGCTCGACGTCAGCATGTTCGCGGCGGGCGACAGCGTCGACGTCACCGGCGTCAGCAAGGGCAAGGGCTTCTCGGGCACGGTCAAGCGCCACAACTTCCGGCGCGGACCCGAGACGCACGGTTCTGACTCGCACCGCGCGCCGGGCTCGATCGGCGGCGGCACCACGCCGGGCAAGGTCTTCAAGGGAACGCCCATGGCCGGCCACATGGGCAACGACCGCATCACGGTCAAGAAGGCCACCATCGTCCGCGCCGACGCGGAGCACAATCTGCTGCTCGTGAAGGGCCCCGTGCCGGGCGCCCGCAACGCGCTCATCCTGGTCAGGAAGGCATAGCCGTGCCCACCACCACGCTCTACACGAAGTCGGGCGCCGAGAACGGCACCGTGGAGCTCCCGGAGACGCTCTTCGCGGCGCCGATCAACGAGGCCGTCCTTCACCAGGCCGTCGTGGCGCAGCTGGCCGCACGTCGGACCGGGAGCGCGGACACCAAGACCCGTGGCGAGATCCGCGGCGGCGGGCGCAAGCCCTACCGCCAGAAGGGCACCGGCCGCGCCCGGCAGGGGACGAAGTCGGCGCCACATTACGCCGGCGGCGGCGTGGTCTTCGGACCGCACCCGCGCTCCTATGAGCAGCGCCTCCCCAAGCGCATGAAGCGGCTCGCGCTGCTCGGCGCGCTCACCGCCAAGTTCGGCGACGGGGCCATCAAGGTGGTCGAGGACCTGGCACTCGACGCGACGAAGACCCGCGAGCTCGTGGGCTACCTCGACGCGCTCAATGCCCACGGCCGCGTGCTCGTCGTCTCGAGCGGCAAGGACGAGCGGCTCGAGCTGTCGGCACGCAACCTGCCCGGCGTCGTGATCATCCGAGCCGACTCGCTCAACGTGGTCGACGTGCTGGACGCGGACGTGCTCCTCATCACGCAGCTCTCCCTGCCGACGATGGCGGAGGTATACGCATGACGCTCGAGGCAGCCGAGGTTGTGCTGCGCCCGGTCATCAGCGAGAAGTCGATGGACCAGACGCACCATGACAAGTACACGTTCGCCGTGCACGACGACGCCAACAAGCTCCAGATCAAGAGCGCCGTCGAGGAGCTCTTCAAGGTCACCGTGCTCGAGGTGAATGTCCTGACGACCCAGCGCAAGGAGAAGAGCCGCAACCGTCGTCGCGGCCGCGTGCAGGGGTGGACGTCGCCGTGGAAGAAGGCCGTCGTGACGGTCAAGCCCGGCGACAAGATCGAGTTCTTCGAGGGGGTCTGACGATGCCGCTTCGCAGTTACAAGGCGACCTCCCCTGGCCGGCGGTTCATGACCCGCTCGACCTTCGAGGAGATCACGACCGACAAGCCGCACAAGCCTCTGCTCGAGTCGCAGAAGCGCGGCAGCGGCCGCAACTCCCAGGGCCGTCTCACCGTTCGCCATCGCGGCGGCGGCGAGAAGCGCGCCTATCGGCGCATCGATTTCAAGCGCGACAAGTGGGACGTGCCGGCACGCCTCGCCACCATCGAGTACGACCCCAACCGCTCGGCACGCATCGGGCTGCTCCACTATTTCGACGGGGAGAAGCGCTACATCCTGGTGCCCAACGGCCTGAAGGTCGGGGACACCGTGCTGGCCGGCGCGACGGTCGAGGCACGCGTGGGCAATGCCCTGCCGCTGTCGGGCATTCCGCTTGGCACCCAGATCCACAACATCGAGCTGGTGCCCGGCAAGGGCGGTCAGATCGTGCGCTCGGCGGGCGTCTCCGCGCAGCTGCTGGCCAAGGAGGGCGACTCCGCCCAGGTGCGTCTGCCCTCGGGCGAGGTGCGCCGGGTCGACATGCGCTGCATGGCCACCGTCGGCCAGGTCGGCAACCTCGACCACGAGAACCAGAGCATCGGCAAGGCCGGGCGTGCCCGCCACCAGGGCAAGCGGCCCGAGGTGCGTGGCGTGGTCATGAACCCGCGCGACCATCCGCACGGCGGCGGCGAGGGCAAGTCCCCCACCGGCATGCCGCCCAAGACGCCCTGGGGCCAGCCGGCCATGGGGCATAGGACGCGCCGCAACAAGACCACCGGCAAGAACATCGTGCGCTCACGGCACGGCAAGAGCTAGGGAGGAGGACGAAATGTCGCGATCCCTCAAGAAGGGACCCTTCGTCGAGGCCCGGCTCCTTGGCCGCGTCCAGACGATGAACAAGAAGAACGAGAAGAAGGTCCTCAAGACCTGGTCGCGCGCGAGCGTGATCTTCCCGGACTTCATCGGCCACACGGTGGCCGTCTACAACGGCAGGAAGCACATCCCGGTCTACGTGACCGAGAACATGGTCGGCCACCGGCTCGGTGAGTTCTCGCCAACCCGCAGTTTCCGCGGGCATGGCAAGCACACCGAGCGGTCGACGACCCTGAAGTAGGAGCCGGTCCGTGCGCGTTTCCGCCACCCACAAATACCTCTCGCGGTCGACCCGCAAGACCCGGCTCGTGACCCAGGCCATCGTCGGCAAGTCCGTCGAGGAGGCCTCGGCCATGCTGCGCTTCATGCCGCAGGGCGCGGCCAAGGACGTCGGCAAGGTCCTCAAGAGCGCCGCCGCCAACGCCGAGAACAACCATGACCTGTCGCCCGACGACCTCTACGTCGTCGAAGCCATCGCCAACGAGGGACCAACCATCAAACGCTTCCGACCGCGCGCCCAGGGGCGCGCCTTCCCCATCCACAAGCCCCAGACGCACGTGACCGTCGTGGTCGAGAACAGGGAGGCCTAGAGGCATGGGTCACAAGGTCCATCCCATCGGCTTCCGGCTGGGCGTCTCGCGCACCTGGAACGCCAAGTGGTACGCCGACCGCGACTACACCGACCTCCTCAAGGAGGACATGACGATCCGCAAGCTCGTCACCGGGCGGCTTGCCAATGCCAGCGTCAGCCTCGTCGAGATCGAGCGCGGCATCAACCACGTGACGGTCACCGTCCACACCGCCAAGCCGGGCATCGTGATCGGCAAGGGCGGCGCCAACGTCGAGGCGCTGCGCCAGCAGGTCGGACGCCTGACCACGCGCAAGGTCAAGCTGGAGATCAAGGAGATCCGTCAGCCCGAGCTCGACGCGGTGCTCGTGGCCGCCAACATCGGCCAGCAGCTGACGCGCCGCATCGCCTTCCGCAAGGCCATCAAGCAGGCCATCCAGCGGACCATGAAGGCGGGCGCCAAGGGCGTGAAGATCTCGGTGTCGGGTCGCCTCGGCGGATCCGAGATGGCCCGCCGCGAGTGGGACAAGGAAGGCCGCATCCCGCTCGGGACGCTGCGTGCCGACATCAGCTACGGCCAGATCCACGCGCGCACCACGTACGGCGCGATCGGCGTCAAGGTCTGGATCTACCGCGGCGACGTCCTGCCCGAGCGAACGGCTCCGCACGAGGCCACCGTGGCAGCGGGAGCGGCGTAGCCATGTTGATGCCCAAGCGCGTCAAGCACCGCAAGGTGATGCGCGGCCGCATGCGCGGCATGGCCAAGGGAGGCAGCTCGATTGCCTTCGGCGAGTTCGCGATGATGACCGAGGAGCCGGCCTGGATCACCAGCCGCCAGATCGAGGCGGCCCGGCGCGCCATGACCCGTTACGTCAAGCGCGGCGGCAAGATCTGGATCCGGATCTTCCCGGACAAGCCGGTGACCAAGAAGCCGGCCGAGGTCCGCATGGGCTCGGGCAAGGGCGCGCCCGACCACTGGGTCGCCGTCGTCAAGCCCGGCCGCATCCTCTTCGAGATGTCCGGCGTCCCGGAGGCCGAGGCGGCGGAGGCCATGCGCCTCGCCAGCCACAAGCTGCCCGTCGACGTCAAGTTCCTGGCACGGGAGGGCACCGGCGATGGACATCGCTAAGGTCCGCACGCTGACCGACCAGGAGATCCTCGAGGAGCTCACGACGGCCCGGCGTCATCTTTACGACCTGCGCTTCCAGCTGGCGACGCGCCAGCTGACCGACTTCAACCAGATTGCGGAGACGCGCAAGACGATCGCCCGCCTGCTCACGGTGCAGACGGAGCGGGGGATCCCCTCACGAACCACAGCCCGGGCGACCGCGACGGTCGCGGGAGGCCAGCGATGACCGCACTCGAGGTGCAGACCCGGAACAAGCGCAAGACCAAGGTCGGGCGCGTGGTCTCGGACAAGATGGACAAGACGATCGTGGTGTCGGTGGAGCGGCTCAGCCGCCACCCGCTGTACAAGCGAGTCATTCGCCTCACCACGCGCTTCAAGGCGCACGACGAGGCCAACGAGGCGCACCTCGGCGACACGGTGCTGATCGAGGAGTCGCGGCCGTTGAGCGCAACCAAGCGCTGGCGGCTCGTCGAGATCGTGGCGCGCGCCAGCGAGCACTCGGGCGAGGCGCTCCTGTCCGAGGAGCCCGAGACGAGCGATTCGATCCACATGGCAGCCCATCCCGGCCGGACCGACGCTGCACCGGCCGATGAGACCGATGCCGCCGAGACCGATTCCGCCGAAGCCGCCGGGGCTCCCGAGCCGGAAGAGGCGCCGGCGTGATCCAGCCCTCCACCCGCCTGAAAGTGGCCGACAACACCGGCGCGCGCACCATCGAGTGCATCCGCGTCCTCGGCCGCTCCCAGAAGAACTCGGCCGGGGTCGGTGACGTGATCGTGGCCGCAGTCAAGACGGCCATCCCCAACGCCGCCGTCAAGAAGGGTGACGTGGTGCGCGCCGTCGTGGTTCGCACCGCCAAGGAGTTCGGGCGGCCGGACGGCAGCTACATCCGCTTCGATGAGAACGCCGCCGTCCTCATCAACAACCAGGGAAACCCGCGTGGAACTCGCATCTTCGGTCCCGTTGCACGCGAGCTGCGAGACCGCAACTACATGAAGATCGTTTCGCTCGCTCCGGAGGTGCTGTGATGCCGCCCGCCGCGACGCCGCTGCGCCATACCCATGTCCCCGACATCCGCAAGGGTGACGAGGTCCTCGTGCTGACCGGCAAGGATGCCGGCAAGCGCGGCACGGTGCAGCGCGTCATCACCAACCAGAAGGGCTTCAAGAAGACGACCACCAAGCTCGGCAGTGGCTGGCAGCGCATCTCGCCGCTGGCCGGCGCCGCGGTCGTCGTCGAGGGGCTCAACATCGCCAAGCGGCACACCAAGCCGAGCCAGAAGCAGGGCCGCACCGACCGGCAGCCCAGGATCCAACAGGGCGGCATCCTCGAGATCGCCCAGCCGCTCCACGTGAGCAACGTGATGATCATCTGCCCGTCCTGCTCCCAGCCCACCCGGATCCGCCACGAGCAGGCCGCCGACGGTCGCAGCGCCCGCGTCTGCACCAACTGCGGCGAACCGGTCGCCCACGTGGAGAAGAAGCGCAAGTGACCAGCCAGCTACGCCAGCGTTACCACGAGGAGGTCGTGCCCGCACTCGTCAAGGAGTTCGGCTACGAGAACCCGATGCAGGTGCCGCGGCTGTCCAAGATCGTCCTCAACATCGGCGTCGGAGAGGCACTGCAGAACGCCAAGGCGCTCGACGCCGCGCTGGGGGACCTGTCCACGATCGCGGGACAGAAGCCCATCGTGACCCGTGCCCGGCGCTCCATCGCGCAGTTCCGCCTCCGGACGGGCAATGCCATCGGCCTCAAGGTCACGCTGCGCGGCGAGCGCATGTGGGACTTCCTGGAGCGCCTCACCCGCCTGGCCCTGCCGCGCATCCGCGACTTCCGCGGCGTGCCGTCAAGGTCATTCGACGGGCGCGGCAACTACTCACTCGGGATGCGCGAACAGCTCGCCTTCCCGGAGATCGATTACGACAAGGTCGACCGCCTGCGCGGGCTCGAAGTGAGCATCGTCACGACGGCGAAGACCGACGAGGAGTCAAAGCGTCTGCTGGCGCTCCTCGGCATGCCCTTCGCCAACTGACGGCGCAGGAGGAGCGAACACATGGCCAAGAAATCACTCATCGCCAAGCAGCAGCGCAAGCCGGCATTTCCGGTTCGCGCGTACAACCGCTGCTACATCTGCGGCCGGCCGCGCGGGTACATGCGGCGCTTCGCAATGTGCCGCATCTGCTTCCGGGAGCGCGCCCTGCTGGGTGAGCTGCCTGGCGTGACGAAGTCGAGCTGGTAGACCCATGAACGTTTCCGACCCGATCGCAGACATGCTTACCCGCATCCGCAACGCCAGCCAGGCGCGCCACGAGGAGGTCGTCGTGCCCACCTCGCGCACCAAGCTGGCGATCGCGAAGATCCTGCGCGACGAGGGCTTCATCGAGGACTTCTCGCAGTCGCAGGAAGGCCCCACCGCGGTGATGCGCATCAAGCTCAAGTACGTCGGCAAGGTGCCCGTCGTGAGCGGGCTCAAGCGCATCAGCAAGCCGGGCCTGCGCGTATATGCGCCAAAGACCGAGATCCCGCGCGTGCTCGGCGGCCTCGGCCTCGTCATCGTCAGCACCAGCCAGGGGATCATGACCGGCACGCAGGCCCGCAAGGGCCAGCTCGGCGGCGAAATCCTGGCGTACGTCTGGTAGGCGGCCATGTCACGCATCGGACGCATGCCCATTCCCGTCCCCTCCGGCGTCGAGGTGACCATCGAGGGCGGCCATGTCGCCGTCAAGGGACCGAAGGGCGAGCTGGCACGGGACATCGCCCCCGAGCTTCGAGTCGTCCAGCAGGATGGCGTGCTGACTGTGGAGCGACCGTCTGACGACAAGCGCTCGCGTGAGCTGCACGGCCTCTCGCGCACGCTCGTCGCCAACATGGTCACCGGCGTCACCACCGGGTTCCGCAAGGGGCTCGAGATCACGGGCGTCGGCTACCGAGCCCAGCTCGTGGGACAGAAGCTTCAGCTCAATCTTGGCTACAGCCATCCCATCGAGATCGAACCGCCGCCCGGCATCACCTTCGAGGTCGAGACCCCGACGCGCCTCGCGGTGAGCGGGATCGACAAGGAGCTCGTCGGCCACGTGGCCGCCCGAGTCCGCGCCCAGCGCAAGCCCGAGCCCTACAAGGGCAAGGGCGTCCGCTACGCGGGTGAGGTCATCCGCCGCAAGGCCGGCAAGGCCGGCAAGATCGGCGGCAAGAAGTAACGCGTCCCCCGGGAGGGGGCACCTGACCGGCCTGCCGTCATCGGCAGCCCGGAATCACCAAGGAGTAACCAATCGCCATGGCCCTGACCGCAAGTCGGAGCGCCGCTCGCCAGAAGCGTCACAGCCGCATCCGCCTCCGCCTGGAGGGGACGCCTGCCCGGCCGCGCCTGGCGATCTTCCGCAGCCTGAACCAGATCTACGCCCAGGTGATCGACGACGCCAGCGGCCGCACGCTCGCCAGCGCGTCGTCCCTCGAGAAGGAGCTGCGTGAAGGCTCTGGCAACAAGAGCGAGCGCGCAAAGAAGGTGGGCACCCTGATTGCCCAGCGAGCCCGCACCGCCGGTGTCAAGAGCGTCGTCTTTGATCGCGCGGGGTTCCGGTATCACGGCCGCATCAAGTCGCTCGCCGAGGGCGCACGCGAAGCCGGCCTCGACTTCTAGATCGAAAGGAACCCCATGGCACGAATCGATCCTTCCAAGCTGACGCTCGAAGAGCGCGTCGTCCAGATCAACCGTGTAGCCAAGGTCGTCAAGGGCGGCCGCCGCTTCAGCTTCAGCGCTGTCGTCGTGGTCGGCGATGGGCACGGCCATGTCGGCGCGGGGCTTGGCAAGGCCGGCGAGGTGCCCGAGGCCATCCGCAAGGGCGTCGAGGACGCGAAGAAGCACCTCATCCGGGTGCCGCTCGTGGGCACCACCATCCCCCATGAGGTTCGCCAGCAGTTCGGCGCCAGCACCGTGCTGCTGAAGCCTGCCTCGCAGGGCACCGGCGTCATTGCGGGCGGCTCGGTGCGCGCGGTCGTCGAGGCCGCGGGCGTTCGCGACATCCTCTCGAAGTCCCTCGGCTCAACCAACCCGGTCAACGTGGTGCGTGCCACGCTCGAGGGCCTGCGCAGCCTCCACAGCGCCGAGGAGCTCAGCGCTCGCCGCGGCCGCACGCTTCGCAGCTTCATCCCGGGCCAGCCGAGTCCGAGCAGCACGACAGAGGAATCGAATGGCCGGTAAGCTGCGCGTGACCCTCCACAAGAGCGTCGTCAGTGGCACCCGCGAGATTCGCGGCACCGTCAGGGCGCTCGGATTGCATCGCATCGGCGAGACCGTCGAGCTGCCGGACAACCCTGCCGTCCGCGGTCAGGTCCGCGCCGTTCGCCACCTCGTCAACGTCGAGGAGATTGCGGCCGCCAGGACCAGCAAGGACAGCGGCCGTGCCAAGGCCACGGAGGAGACCGAGTCGTGAAGCTCCACGATCTGAAGCCCGCGCCCGGGTCACGGAAGGCGCGTACGCGCGTCGGCCGGGGCATCGCCGGCGGCAAGGGCAAGACCGCCGGGCGAGGCACCAAGGGACAGAAGTCGCGCGCGGGCGGCAAGATCCCCGCCTGGTTCGAAGGCGGACAGACACCGATGCACATCCGCCTGCCGAAGCTCCACGGCTTCAAGCAGCGCGGCCGCATCGAATACCAGGTCGTCAACGTCGGCCGCATCTCCGAGTACGCCGTGGCCGGGCGTTTCGGCGCGGAAGCCGGCAAGGCGCCCCTCACGATCAACAGCGAGGTCCTGCTCGGCGCGGGTCTGATCTCCAGCGAGCGCCGGCCGGTCAAGGTGCTCGGCAACGGCGACGTCGAGGCGAAGCTCTTCGTGGCCGCCGACGCCTTCACGAAGGGCGCCCGCTCCAAGATCGAGGCGGCCGGCGGCTTCGTCCAGCTGCTCGCCCCCGAGCGTGCTTCGGCACCCGAGGCCGAGCCCGAGGCAGCCCCCGAGGCCGAGGCACCGGCGGCGGTCGCCGAGCCTGCCGAGGCGAAGCCTGAGTCTCGCACCCGGAAGACAGACGGCCTCAGGGCCGAGCCCGACGCGCAGGCCGCTCCCGAATCGACCGAGCTCAGCGCGGCCGACGATGCCGAAGGCGACGCCGACTCCACGAAGCCCAAGCCGACCGAAGGCAAGGCCACCGCGACGACGTCACGGGGGAAGGCATCCGCCGCGTCGGAGACCGCCGCGTCGGAGACCGCCGAGCCCAAGTCCGAGCCAAAGTCCGAGCTGGCAAGACCCACTGCGGAGGCCGCCCCATCCAAGGCCACGTCCAAGCCGGCCAGACCCATCGCGAAGGCCACGAAGGCCGCGAAGGCCGCGGAGCCCGAGACGAGTTCCGAGCCGGCAAAGCCCACTGCGAAGGCCGCCGCAACGACGGCAGGCAAACGGCCGGCCAAGCCTGCGGCGTCCTCAAAGGCTGTTCCCGCCGCGGATGACCCAGACGACGATGACGCCTCCGACGCCGACGCACCCGCCGATGCGGACGCCGACGCACCCGCCAAGCGCGGCCGGACCCGCAGGTCAGCTGATCCCGGAGACGCATAGCGGTGTTTGACGCGCTCGTCAACGCCTTCCGGGCGCCGGACATCCGGCGCCGCATCATCTACATCCTGATCATGCTGGTGATCGTGCGCGGGCTCGCGCACGTGCCGGTGCCGGGTGCAGACAAGGCAGCGCTCGCGAACCTCTTGAACGGTTCGTCCGGCGGCTTCCTCCAGCTGCTGGACCTGTTCTCGGGCGGCGGCTTCTCGTCCTTCTCCGTCATCGCCCTTGGTGTGAACCCGTACATCAACGCCTCGATCATCATGCAGCTCATGACGGGCGTCGTGCCCCGGCTCCAGCAGCTGTCGCGCGAGGGCGAGTACGGCCGCAACAAGATCAACCAATACACGCGCTACCTGACCATCCCGATGGGCCTGCTCCAGGCCTATGGCTACCTGGCCATCCTCTCGGCGCCCGGTACGGCCGTGATCAAGAACTTCGACATCACCAGCTTCGAGACGCTGACGCAGCTCCTCACGCTCACGGCCGGCACCGTCCTGGTCATGTGGATCGGCGAGCTCATCACCGAGCGCGGCATCGGTAACGGCATCAGCTTCATCATCTTTGCCGGCATCGTGGCGCGCATCCCCAGCGGCCTGGCCACGTTCCTCCAGAACCCGGACATCGCGGCGGGCATCGCCTTCGCCGCTCTCGGCCTCGTGGCGGTCGCGGTCATCGTCTACATCCAGGAAGGCCAGCGCCGGATCCCGATCCAGTACGCCAGCCGCGTGCGGGGTCGCCGCATGTACCAGGGAGGCGCGACCTTCCTGCCGCTCCGGGTCAACCAGGCAGGCGTGATCCCGATCATCTTCGCGATCAGCATCCTGCTGTTCCCGGTTCAGCTGGCCCGCTACTTCCAGGCCTCGGACGCAGGCTTCATCAAGGATGTGTCCACGGGAATCATCCAGCTGCTCGACCAGCAGAGCCTGCTCTACGTCGTGCTCTACTTCCTGCTCACGGTCGGCTTCACCTACTTCTACACGGCCTTCACGTTCAAGCCGGACGAGACAGCCGACCAGTTGCGCAAGAACGGCGGCTTCATCCCGGGCATCCGTCCCGGCGCACCGACGCGCGACTACCTGGCCAAGGTGGTATACCGGATCAGCCTTGCCGGAGCCATCTTCCTCGGGATCGTGGCCGTGGCCCCGATTCTCGTGGCGAAACCGTTCGCCGGTAGCGTCGTTGGCTCGTTCACGCTGGGTGGCACCGCCCTGCTCATCGTCGTGTCCGTCGTGGTCGAGACGATGAAACAGCTCGAGGCGCAGTTGATGATGCGCAACTACGAGGGCTTCATCCGTTGACCAAGGCCACGCGGGAGAAGACCGCGACCTCCTCGTCGAACGGTCGGGCGGCGAAGGATTCCGGCGGGGAGGATCGGCGCATCTTCGTGATGCTCGGTGCCCCGGGTGCCGGCAAGGGCACCCAGGCGGACCGGCTCTCGAAGGCGCTCGGCCTGCCCAAGATCTCGTCGGGTGACCTGTTCCGCGAGGCGCTCCGCACCGACTCGAGCCTGGGCCGCCAGGTACGGCAGTACATGGAGCGCGGGGCCCTCGTCCCGGACGAGGTGACACTGAAGGTGATCGGGGATCGTCTGGCCAGGCCGGACACGAACGTCGGCGCCATCCTCGACGGCTTCCCACGCACGCGGCCCCAGGCTGAGGCGCTCGACGAGATGCTGGCCGCCAAGGGCTCCAGCGTGCGTGGCGCGCTCTACATCGAGGTTCGCCCCGAGGAGCTGATCACCCGGCTCGCCGGGCGGCGGGTCTGTACCGGACCAGCCCAGCACGTGTATCACGTCATCTGGAGTCCCCCCAACAAGGAGGGGATCTGCGACATCGACGGCTCGCCGCTCGAGCAGCGTCCCGACGACCAGCCCGAGACCATCCGCGCGCGCCTGGACAAGCAGCTGCCCCCGATGTACGAGGTCGTGGACCATTACGCGGAGCGGGGCGCCCTGTGCGCCGTCCGTGGCGATCGCCCCATCGACGACGTGACCCAGGAGCTGCTGCACGCCATCGCCGTGGCAGGGGAGCGTCGCTGAGATGGGCTCCCAGGACCGCCGCGTCACCATCAAGAGCGCGGCACAGATCGAGCGCATGGCAGTCGCCGGGCGCCTCGTGGCCGACGTCCTCGACCGCGTCGGCGAGGCGCTGGAGCCCGGCATCTCCACGCGGGAGCTGGACTCCATCGGCGAGCGCGTGATCCGCGAGGCCGGCGGCGTTCCTTCGTTCATCGGCGTGCCCGGGCACCTCTCACCGTACCGGCACTCGCTCTGCATCTCCATCGACGAGGAGGTCGTCCACGGCATCCCCGGCAAGCGCGGCATCCGCGAGGGGCACATCGTCTCGATCGACGCCGGTGCGATCGTCGACGGCTGGCACGGGGACGCGGCGCGCACGTGGGTCGTCGGCGAGGTTCCGGAGCCCGTTCGCCGACTCGTCGCGGAAACGCGGCGCGCCATGCTGGCGGGGATCGCCGCCGCCCAGCCGGGTAACGTCCTGGGCGACATCTCCGCAGCCATCGAGGACGTGGCCATCGCTCAGGGCTATGGCGTGGTGCGCTCCTTCGTGGGCCACGGCATCGGCACCGAGATGCACGAGGAGCCGCAGGTCACCAACTTCCGCACCCAGAACCGCGGCCGCCGCATCGAGCCGGGGTTGTGCCTGGCCATCGAGCCGATGTTCACGCTCGGCAGCTACGAGGTCCGCGTCCGGCCCGACGGGTGGACCGTCGAGACGCGGGACGGGAGCCTCGCGGCGCACTGGGAGCACAGCATCGCTGTCACGCCCGAGGGCCCGCGCATCCTGACCGTCAACGGCAATCTGGCCGACGACGAGCGGTCTCTCATGCAGCTGGCGACTGCCTCGTGACGGCGTCTCGTCCGTGGGCCGGCCGCTCCGGACGAATCTCGCACCCGACCCTTGCCCAAGGTCGCGCGGCTCTGATACAATCTCCCTTCTCGCGCCGGGTGCCGTCCGGTACCTGTCTGCGCCATGCGGCCGGCTCGATCGGCCCCCCACGGCGCACTGTCCACTTCATCAATCAATAGGGGAGTCAACGTCCGCCTGTGGCCAAGAAGGATGCGATCGAAGTGGAGGGAACGGTCATTGAACCGCTTCCCAACGCCATGTTCGCCATTGAACTGGAGAACAAGCATCGCGTCCTGGCGCACATCAGCGGCAAGCTCCGGATGAACTTCATCCGCATCCTCCCCGGTGACCGCGTTCGGGTCGAACTTTCGCCCTACGACCTTTCGCGCGGTCGTATCACCTATCGCCTCAAGTAACGGAAAACGGAGCAATCGTGAAGGTCGGAGCGTCCGTCAAGGCTCGCTGTGAGCGCTGCAAGATCATTCGGCGCCACGGAACCGTGATGGTCATCTGCAGCAACCCCAAGCACAAGCAGCGGCAGGGCTAGACGTTGGCACGTATTGCGGGAATCGATATCCCGCGCGAGAAGCGCGTGGAGATCGCCCTCACATATATCTACGGCCTCGGCCTACCGACGAGCCAGAAGATCCTGGCGCAGGCAAACGTCAACCCTGACACACGTGTCAGGGACCTGACCGAGGAGCAGGTCAACCGCCTCCGCGACATCATCGACCGCCGCTACAAGGTGGAGGGAGACCTCCGCCGAGAGGTGGCACTCAACATCAAGCGCCTTCAGGAGATCGGCTCGTACCGCGGTCTTCGCCACCGGCGCAACCTGCCCGTCCGTGGGCAGCGCACCAAGACCAACGCACGCCAGCGGCGCGGTCCCAAGAAGACCGTCGGCGTCCGGCGCAAGAAGTAGCCCGAACGCTCGCGCGGACGGTTCTCGTCTGAGAGCCGGCACGCGCGGACACCCTCGCAGCAGGAGCAGACTCGCACGATGGCGGAACGCAAACGCGTGGCCAAGACACGGCGCCGGGAGCGCAAGAACGTGCCGACGGGACACGCCCACATCCAGGCGACGTTCAACAACACGATCGTGACCATCACCGACCCGATCGGTGCCGTGGTCTCGTGGGGCAGCGCCGGGTTGGCGGGGTTCAAGGGCTCCCGCAAGAGCACGCCGTATGCAGCCGCCATGAGCGCCGACGGCGCAGCCAAGCGCGCCATGGAGCACGGCATGCGCCAGGTCGAGGTCTTCGTCAAGGGTCCGGGCGCAGGACGTGAGCAGGCCATCCGCTCGCTCCAGGCTGCGGGCCTCGAGGTGACCGCCATCACCGACGTCACGCCCATCCCGCACAACGGCTGCCGCCCGCCCAAGCGGCGTCGGGTCTAGGGGCGGCAGATGGCTCGATACAACGGTCCGGTTTCGCGACTCTGCCGTCGGGAGGGCATGAAGCTCTACCTGAAGGGCAGCAAGTGCTACACCAAGAAGTGCCCCTTCGAGCGTCGCGGGACGCCGCCCGGCCAGCACGCCATGCGGCGTCGCAAGATGTCCGAGTACGGCGTGCAGCTGCGCGAGAAGCAGAAGGTCAGGCGCGTCTACTCGGTGCTCGAGCGGCAGTTCAAGCGCTACTTCGACGCCGCCGAGTCACGCCCGGGCGTGACCGGTGAGAACCTCCTGCGCCTGCTCGAGACGCGCCTCGACAACGTGGTCTACCGGATGGGCTTCGCCACCAGCCGCAACCAGGCCCGCCAGCTCGTGAACCACGGCCACTTCGTGGTGAACGGGCGGCCCACGAACATTCCGTCCTACCAGATCCGCGAAGGCGACAAGGTCGAGGTTCGCCCGGTCAGTCGCAAGAGCGAATACTTCAAGAACGTCAAGGATTCACTGCGCGGCGCCACGCGGCCGGACTGGCTGACGGTCGATGCCGATCAGTTCAGCGGCGCAGTGACCGCACTCCCACGTCGCGATCAGATGCCTGCCGAACTCAACGAGCAGCTCGTGGTCGAGTACTACTCGAGGTAACGCCCGCCCCATGATCGAACTCGAAAACGCACAGATCGAGCCCGTCGAGGAGCTCGAGTCATACGGCAAGTACGAGGCCAGCCCGCTGCCGGCGGGTTACGGCGTGACGCTGGGCAATGCCCTGCGGCGCGTCCTCCTCTCGTCCCTCGAGGGCGCGGCCGTCACCTCGATCCAGATCCGCGACGTGTACCACGAATTCAGCAGCATCCCGGGCGTGAAGGAGGACGTGACCCAGATCGTCCTCAACGTCAAGAAGCTGCGACTCAAGAGCTACGCCACCCACCCCGTCCAGCTCAAGCTGGTCAAGACGGGCGCCGGGGCGGTCACCGCCGCGGACATCCTCGAATCCGCGGACGTGGAGATCGTCAACCCGGACCAGCCGCTCATGACGCTCGACTCGGACGACGTCACGATCGAGCTCGACCTCACCGTCGAGCGCGGCGTCGGCTACCTGGCCGCCGAGCGCGCCGAGCAGCTGCCCATCGGGGTGATCCCGGTGGACGCCATCTTCACGCCGGTCCGCAAGGTCAACTACCACGTGGAGAACACCCGCGTCGGCCAGATGACCAACTACGACAAGCTGACCCTCGAGATCGAGACGGACGGGACGATCGCGCCCGAGGACGCGCTCTCGCGGGCAGCCGAGATCCTTGTGGCCCAGTTCAGCCTCTTCACCAACGCCGGCAAGGCCCTCGCGGACGTTGACCGTGCCGCAGGCGGCGCGCCGTCGCTGCCGCAGAACATGCTGGACATGCCGATCGAGGACCTCGACCTGCCGATGCGGGCCTATAACTCGCTCAAGCGCAACAACATCGTCAAGGTGGCACAGCTGCTGGCCCTCCAGGACGAGGACCTGCTGCGCATGCGCAACTTCGGCAAGAAGTCGCTCGACGAGATGAAGGAACGGCTTCGCATGCGCGGCTTCCTGCCGCCGGACGAGGGCTCCGAGGACTCCTACGAGACCGACGCCGAGACCTCGTTCGACGACGAAGACGACGAAGAGGCCTGAGACGTGGCCCACGGCATCGATGGTCGCAAGCTCAGCCGCAAGACCGGCCCGCGCAAGGCCCTCTACAAGAGCCTGATCGTGGCCGTGCTGCGCTACGAGACCATCAAGACCACCGAGGCGCGTGCCAAGGAAGTACGCGGCCAGGTCGAGCGGATCATCACGCTGGCCAAGGATGGCTCGCTCGCCTCGCGGCGGCGGATCATCGCCGAGCTGCCCAATGAGCCGCTCGTCATCGACAAGCTTCTCAACGAGATCGCGCCCAAGTACGGGGATCGGAGCTCCGGGTTCACCCGGCTCGTGAAGCTCGGCCAGCGGGCCGGCGACGCGGCACCGATCGTCCAGCTCGAGCTCGTCTAGTCCCGCCGACGGCGGCTCGGTGGCTCCTTCCACCGCAGCCCGGACGGCCAAGCGGTCCGCCCGAAAGGGCGGCCTCGTGCGTTACCGCGCACGGGTCGAATACGACGGCACGGACTTTGCCGGCTTCCAGGCGCAGCCTGGCCGCCGCACCGTCCAGGGAGAGCTGGAGAAGGCGCTCACCCGTCTCGATGACGGCGAGCGCATCCGGATCGATGGAGCGGGACGAACCGACGCCGGGGTGCATGCCTCGGGACAGGTGGTCGCGTTCAACTATCCGGGACGGCTCTCCGCGGTTGAGCTCGGTCGGTCGCTGCGGGCGATGTTGCCCCCGGACGTTTCGATCGGGTCCATCCGGCGAGTGGCGCCGGGGTTCCGGCCGCGTCAAGCGGCACGCCTCCGGGAGTATCGCTACAGCATCTGGAACGGTCCGCCGAGTCCGCTCCGCGAGCGGTTCGCGCTCGCGGTCGGCGAGCGACTGGATGTGCCGGCAATGCAGCAGGCCGCCCAGGCTCTGGTCGGCCGGCACGACTTCTCCGCCTTTGGCGGAGGGCATCGGCAACCGATCCGCACGCTCAAGGGAGTGCGGGTACGCAGGTCGGGTCGAATGGTCACGATCGACGTGACCGGAGACGCGTTTCTGCGCCAGATGGTTCGAAGCATCGTCGCCGCACTACTGCGCATCGGGCGTGGCGAGGCGACCGAAGAAGACCTGGTGAACGCACTGCGCTCACCAGGACGGGCCTTCGCCGGAGCGATCGCTCCACCGCAGGGGTTATGCCTGCGGCGGGTCGTGATCGGACCGGCGCCCGCCAGAAGGAACGATCAGAGAGCGGAATGAATACCCGGACCTATTCGCCAAGGGCAAGTGAGATCGAGCGTCAGTGGTTCGTCGTGGATGCCGACGGCCAGACCCTGGGTCGGCTTGCCTCGCGGGTCGCGACTCTACTGGCAGGCAAGCACAAGCCGACGTATGCCACGCACATCGACACGGGCGACCATGTCATCGTGATCAATGCCGCCAAGATCTCCGTCGGCCGCGAGAAGCTGGCCACCAAGGTCTACGCGCGCCACAGCGGCTACCCCGGCGGCTTTCGCCAGGAGACGCTCGGCGAGCTGCTTTCGCGCCGGCCCGAGGAAGTCATCCGCCGCGCCGTCAAGGGGATGCTGCCGCGCAGCCGCCTTGGCGTGCAGCAACTCCGCAAGTTGAAGGTCTACGCGGGCGCGGAGCACCCGCATGAAGCGCAGCGGCCGGAGCCGTTGACCGCAGCAGGAGCATCCGGTTCATGAGCACCAACGCGTTCTACCAGGGCACCGGCCGGCGCAAGACCAGCATCGCGCGCGTCCGCCTGATCACCGGTGAGGGCGAGGTCGTCGTCAACGGCCGCACCCTCGAGGAGCACTTCGGCAACGCGGTCAACCTCGCCGACATCCTGATGCCCTTCCGCGTGACGGGCACCGAGGGCCGTTACAACGCCCTGGTCAAGGTCGAGGGCGGCGGCTACCAGGGCCAGGCCGGCGCGATCCGTCACGGCATTGCGCGCGCGCTTCTTTCGTCGGATCCCGATGCAGCCCGGGTGCCTCTTCGCCAGGCCGGCTTCCTGACCCGCGACCCGCGGATGAAGGAACGCAAGAAGTACGGCCTGAAGCGAGCCCGCAAGGCGCCGCAGTACACCAAGCGATAACAGATCGCCGCCGGTCGCGGATGACGCGATACGCTGACACCTGATGGCTGAGCCGGTATTCGAGCGCTACAGGGAGGCCCTGAAACAGGGCCACGTGGCGATGTTCAAGGGCCGGCCCAAGGACGCCCTGGTGCACTACCAGGAGGCGGCCAAGCTCGCCGGTCACCGTCCGCTCCCGTTCATCAACATGGGCGCGGTGCTGCTCCAGATGGGGCGCGGCCAGGAAGCCGTTGCGGCGTACGACGAAGCCCTGCGCCGCGCGCCGGACGACCTCCAGGCACTCAACGGCAAGGCGGCGGCGCTGCTGTCATCCGGCAAGCGCCAGGACGCCGCGGCGATCCTCCAGCACGTCGCAGAGCTCGAGGCCGAGGAGAAGCGGCTCAAGGTGGAGGCCGAGGCCGACGCCAATGCCGCAGCCTGGGCGGGCGGCCCGGAGCGCCTGCTGTCGCGGCCGAGCAGGCACAGCAGTCCGGCAACAACGCCGCCGCGATCGAGGCGTACGTGGGCGCAGCGGCCGGCTATGCCGAGCGCGATCAGCTCGATTCGGCGCTCGACGCGTGCATGCGCGGCCTTGGCCTTTCACTCGGGGCACCCAGCGTTCACCTCCAGATGGCGCGCATCTACTTCCAGCGCGGCTGGACCGACCGCGCCGTCGAGCGACTCCTGCTGCTCGATCGGCTGCTGGCCTTCGACAACGCTCCGAACGCGGTCTCGGCACTCCGCGAGCTGGCCAGGATGCATCGCGGCGACGACGCACGACTCTCGGGGCTGACAGCGCCCGGCGGCTGACGGGCCCCGGCCCGCTGGTACAATCGGCCGACTGATGCAGCAGCTTCTCGACCTGGTCGGGGGCATCCACATCGAGCCGACGTCACTGCTCGACCTGGCCCTCACCGCCCTCCTGATCTATGGCCTGTTCAGCCTGATCCAGGGCACCCGGGCCGTCCGGCTCGTGATCGGCGCGATCCTCCTCTACGTCGTCTATGTGATCGCCCAGGCGCTAAATCTTCGGCTCCTCACCGCCATCCTCCAGACCGGTGCGGTGGTCGGCCTCCTGGCGCTCGTCGTCATCTTCCAGCCGGAGCTGCGGCGCGCGCTCGAGCGGATCGGGCGCGTCGGCTCGCTGAGCTGGGTGGTGGCACCCTCCGGGGCCGCGCACGCGGAGCGCGTTGCCGTCATCGTCTCGCGCACGGCTTCGGCCCTCGCGACACAAGGCATCGGCGCTCTCATCGTCATCGAGCGCGAGACGGGCCTCGAGGACGCGGCCGAATCGGGGGTGATGCTCCATGCCGACCTCTCCCAGGAGCTCCTCCAATCGATCTTCACGCCCCACACCGCCCTCCACGACGGCGCCGTGCTGATCCGGGGCGACCGCATCCTGGCGGCCGGCGTCGTTTTGCCGCTCTCGGAGACCTCCGTCCATCGTGAGCGGTACGGCACCCGGCACCGCGCTGCGATCGGGATCAGCGAGCAGACCGATGCCGTCGCGGTGGTGGTCAGCGAGGAGACCCGCCACACGAGCCTCGTCGAGCGCGGCCGGGTGCTGCGCTCGCTCGATGAGGATCGGCTGCGGACGGCACTGCTGGCGCTCCTTCGGCCGCCGGATCCGCGGGGACGCGCCGCCAACTCGGTGAACTCGGTGGCCGCACTCGGGCGATCGCAGCTCTCACACGGCAGGCGACTGCCGGGCGTGGCCCTTCGTCGCGGCCGGGGTGGCACGCCCGCGACCACCACTTCGGCAGGCGCAGGTGCCGCGAACGCCTCCGCAGGCGCAAGTCCCGGGAGCCCCACTTCGGCAAGCCTGACTTCCGCGAGTTCCACGATCGCGAACATCGCAGCGAGCGCGACCCTTGGCGCGACGGCGGGGCCAGATGCCACCGCACCAGCGCCGAACGCCGGCGCGACTTCCCCGAACTCAAGCACGAGCCTGGCGGCGCCCGCCGTTCTGACCTCCACGCCTGCCCCCACGACCGGGGCGACGCGTGCCCTGGGCCACGCCGCGGCCGCGCTGAAGCGCCCGGCCGGCGCGCCTGTCACGGCCCCCGGTCAGGGTGCCGCCCCCGCCGTGCCCGGACCTGCAGGCCGGGTGGAGTGAGGCGCTTCTTCTCGTTCCTCGTCCGGAACTGGCCACTCAAGCTCGGAGCCATCGCCCTCGCCACGATCCTGTACGGCGGCGTGGTGATCTCGGAGAGCGTCCGGACCTGGCCGGGGGACGTGCCCATCGAGGTTCTCAATCCACCGCCGAACGCGGCCGTGCTGAACCTCCCCGGCAACGTCACCAGCATCCGCTACCGGGCACCCGTCGACGTCGCGAGTCAGCTCACGGGTGGCTCCTTCTATGCCTCGGTCGACCTGTCGCACCTCACCGCGCAGCCCGGCGGCACGATCGTTGACGTGGCCGTCAAGGTGTTCGCCATCGACAGTCGCGTCACGGTCCTCGACTACAGCCCGCTGGCCGTGCGCATGAAGATCGACCCGCTCGAGACCGCCTCGTTTCCGGTCACGGCCGATTTCGGGATCGTCCCGAAGGGCTTCACTGCCGGGGCGCCACAGGTCACGCCCAATCGCGTGACCGTCACCGGCGCCAGCTCGAGGATCGCGAGCATCCACACCGTCACCGCTCGCGTCACCGTGGACGCCAGCGGCATCGACGTGAACCAGGAAGCCGCGCTGGTGGCCCTCGACGAGCAGGGCAACCAGGTTCCCGGCCTCAGGATCCAGCCGGACCGCGCCCAGGTCCGCATCAGCATCGCGCGAGACCTCGCGAGCGCCACGGTTCCGGTGATCCCGACGATCCTCGGCCCACCCGAAACGGGCTACGAGGTCACGGCCGTCACGGTGGATCCCGTGGCCGTCGGCGTCGGTGGCGAGGCAACCGCGGTGGCACAGCTGCCGCGCCTCGATACGGCCCCCATCGACCTTGCCGGACGAACCTCCAGCTTTGCCACGTCAGTGGCGATCGTCGCGCCACCCGGTATCACGATCAACGGCCAGGCCACGGTACGCGTGTCGATCACCATCGCCCCGACCACGGCATCCCGCACGTTCGAGGTCGGCCTCGAGACGCCCGGCGCCAAGGCGGACCTCATCTACGAGCTGTCGCGACCCTCCGTTCTCGTCACGCTCAGCGGCCCGACGCCGGTCATCGATGCCCTCGATCCGACGCAGTTCCACGCGACGCTCGGCGTCGCTACCCTCGACGTGGGCAGCCACATCGTCACGGTGGGCTTCGTGACGCCGCCAGACGTGACGCTGGTCTCGATCTCGCCGCCGATCGTGGACGTGGCCGTGCGGCTCGTCCCTCGCAGCCCTTCGCCTTCCGAGTCGCCCCTGCCGTCCGCGTCCCAGGCGCCCTGATGCCCCGACTCTTCGGGACGGATGGGATCCGCGGCGTGGCCAACGTGGACCTCAAGCCTTCGCTGGCAATGGCCCTGGGGCGCGCCACGGCCGCGCTCCTGCTGCGGGACCGGAAGCCGCTCCTGATCGGGCAGGACACGCGGCGCTCGTGCGACATGTTCGTGGCGGCACTCATCGCGGGCGGGACGAGCATGGGCGCGGAGGTCCACCGCCTCGGCATCTGCCCGACGCCGGCCCTCGCGTTCGTCACCGACGCCGGGAGCTATGGCGCCGGGGTCATGGTCTCGGCGTCCCACAACCCGGCCGACGACAACGGGCTCAAGGTCCTCGACGCGAGGGGCATGAAGCTCGACGACGATCTCGAGGACGAGCTCGAGGCCCTCGTGTGGCGAGCCGACGAGCTGCCCAGCCCCACCAACGGCGGCCTTGGCCGCGAGGTCGATGCCCGCGCTCAGCTGGACCACTACCGAGAGCACCGCCTCGGCCTGGCGCGCCGCACCCGCTCCGAGCTCCGCGTGGCGCTCGACTGCGCCAACGGCTCGGGCTGCGAGGTCGCTCCCGAGATCCTCGCCGGAACCGGAGCCACGATCCGGACCCATTTCGATCAGCCTGACGGAATCAACATCAACGTCAACTGCGGTGCGACCGTGCCCGAGACGCTGGCGGCGATCGTCGCCGGCGACGGCGTCGACGTGGGTTTCGCGCTGGATGGGGACGCGGACCGTTGCTTGGCAGTCGACGAGCGTGGCCAGATCGTCGACGGCGACCAGCTGATCGGGATCATCGCCCAGGACCGGCTCTCGAGGGGCGCACTGGCTGCATCGACGGTCGTCCTGAGCGTTCTCTCAAACGGCGGGCTGCAGCGCGCAATCGAGGAGGCCGGCGGCCGGGTGGTACGCACGGACGTCGGCGACAAGTACATTCTCGAAGCGATGCAGGTGTCGCATGCCGGACTCGGCGGGGAGAAGAGCGGCCACGTCATCATGCCCGAGCACACCACCAGCAGCGACGGTATCGTCACGGCCCTCGAGGTGCTCGACATCCTGGCCCGCACTGGCAAGCCGCTCTCCGCGCTCGCGGCACGCATCCCGCTGCGTCCACAGCAGCAACGCACCGTACAGGTTCGTCACAGGGAGCAATGGCAGGCGGACCTCCAGCTGGCCCAGGCAGTCCGCGACGCGGAAGCGAAGCTCGACGGCACTGGCCGGATCCTCGTGCGCCCGTCGGGCACCGAGCCCGCGCTGCGGATCATGGTCGAGGGCGAGGACGCCGTCCGCGTCGCACAGCTGGCCGACGCCCTGGCTGCGCTCGCGAGCCAGCGACTAAACTAGCCATCCGCCTGAGGAACTGAACCGACCCATGTGTGGCATCGTCGGGTACATCGGCCCGCGCGACGCAGCGCCCATCCTGCTCGAGGGCCTGCAACGCCTCGAATACCGCGGCTATGACTCCGCGGGCATCGCCCTGGTCACCACCGACGGCGATCTGTTCGTCGAGAAGCGCGCCGGCAAGCTCTCGAACCTGCGCACGGCGCTGCTCGACGCGACGCCCACGGCCGCGGTCGGGCTCGCGCACACGCGCTGGGCGACGCACGGCCGCCCGAACGACCTCAACGCCCACCCCCACGTCGACTGCACGGGCGACGTGACCGTCATCCACAACGGCATCATCGAGAACTTCAAGGAGTTGCGCGACGGCCTTGCCGAGCGCGGCCACCTGCTGGGATCGGAGACCGACACGGAGGCTCTCGCCCACCTCATCGAGGAGGCATACGCGGGGGACATCGCCGAGGCGGTGCGTGTCGCGCTTCGCCAGGCCCAGGGCGCCTACGCCGTGGCCGTGCTGCACAAGCGCGAGCCGGGACGGCTGGTCGGCGCGCGCATGAACGTGCCGCTCATCGTCGGCCTCGGGGACGGCGAGAACTTCCTCGCCTCGGACGTGGCGGCGGTGCTGGCCCACACGCGGCGCGTGATCTTCCTCGAGGAAGGCGACGTGGCCGATCTGCACGCCGACTCAGTGACCATCACCGGAATCGACGGCTCTCCGCGCGAACGGCTCGCCGCCGAGATCGACTGGTCGATCGAGGCCGCCGAGAAAGACGGCTACGACCATTTCATGCTCAAGGAGATGCACGAGCAGCCCAGCGCCATCCGGGCGGCCATCTCGGGGCGCCTGCATGGCGACCAGATCCGCGTCTCCGAGCTCGAGCCCGTCATGGACGCCATCCTGCGAGCCGAGCGCGTCGAGCTGGTGGCCTGCGGCAGCGCCAACTACGCGTCGGCGGTCGGCGCGTACGCCTTGCAGGAGTGGACCGGCCTGCCCGCGCGCTGGAACATCGGCTCGGAGTTCCGCTACAGCCCGCCGCCGCTCGACGACCGAACGCTGGTGATCGCGGTGACGCAGTCGGGGGAGACCGCCGACACCATCGCGCCGGTGCGCATGGCGCGCGAGCGCGGCTGCACGGTCATCGCCGTCACGAACACGGTCGGCTCGGCCATCACCCGCGACGCGGACGCGGTGCTCTTCCTCCAGGCCGGACCCGAGATTGCGGTGGTCGCCACCAAGACGTTCGCAACGCAGGTCACGACGCTCGTGCTCCTGGCCGCGGCGGTGGCGAAAGCGCGCGGGCGGCTGCCCGCCGAGCTGGAGCGCGAACTCGCCCGGGCATTGCGGCGCCTTCCCGATGACGCGGCGCGGACCCTCGAGCTTGTCGCGCCGTCGCAGGAGCTGGCACGCCGCTACGTCAACTCGCACGGCTTCATGTTCGTCGGGCGTGGCATCACCTACCCCGTCGCGCTCGAGGGAGCTCTGAAGCTCAAGGAAGTCAGCTACATGCACGCCGAGGGCTACGCCGCGGGCGAGCTCAAGCACGGCCCCATCTCGCTGCTCGACGCGGAGGTCCCGCTCGTGGCCGTGGCCACGCGCTCGGTCGTGCAGGAGAAGCTGATCAGCAACGTCATGGAGGCGCGTGCCCGCGATGCGCGCGTGCTGGCGGTCGCGACCGAGGGCGACGAGCGGATGCGCTCCTTCGCCGACGACGTCCTGTGGGTGCCCGACACGCTCGAGGTGCTGAGCCCGGCCCTCGCCATCATCCCGCTCCAGTTCTTCGCCTATCACATGGCGGTGGCGCGGGGCACGGACGTGGACCAGCCGCGCAACCTGGCCAAGTCCGTCACCGTCGAGTAGGCCGTGTCCCCGGGCATCCCGGCGCCGGAGGGGACGACCGAGCTCGGCATCGACATCATCAACGTCGAGCGCATCCGGGCGGCGCTGGCTCGTTTCGGTTCGCGCTTCACGCACCGGATCCTCACGGACGCCGAGCGTGCCTACGCACGTGACCGGCCTGAGACGGTGGCCGGCCGCTGGGCCGCCAAGGAGGCCGTCAGCAAGGTGCTGGGCCTCGGCGTGCGCGGCGTGGGCTGGCGAGAGATCGAGATCGTGCGACTGCCGACGGGTCAGCCCACCGTGCGGCTGCACGACCGGGCGCTCCGGCGCGCCGAGCAGCTGGGCATGGGGCGCATCGCCGTCTCGATCAGCCACGAGCGCGACTTCGCGGTGGCCATCGCCTTCGGGATCCGCACCCAGGGCGGTGCCATCGTCTTCCCCGTCGACATCGAGGCCCATCTCGACGACCGCGAGAAGCAGATCCTTGCCCGGATGCGCCGGCTCCGCGAGATGGAGCGCGAGGTGCCGGCGTCCGAGGCCGCGAACCCCGGTGAGCGCACCGAGCCCCAGAAAGGGGAGCCGGGAGCCGAGATGGAGGTCCAGACGCCCGGGCGAGAGGCGGGCGAGTCGTGATCGAGGAGCGCGAACGCGACTGGCGCCGCTTCGAGCCGCCCGATGGGGTCGAGCGCCTTGACGAGGAGCGGGTGGCCACGCTCGTCCCGAGGCGCGACCCCCGCGGACACAAGGGTACCTTCGGCACGCTGGTGGCCGTCTGCGGCTCGCTCGATTACACGGGTGCGGGCCTCCTCGCGTCGCTGGCGGCGCTGCGCGCCGGTGCGGGCCTCGTCTGCCTGGCGGTCCCGGCCTCGCTCCAGCCATTGTTCGCCGGCCGCGTGATCGAGGCGATCACGATGGCACTGCCGGAGACGTCGCCGGGGGAGGTCGATCCGGAGGCATCGGCAGCGGCGATCGCGAAGCGGGCCCCGGATGCGCTGCTCATCGGGTCTGGGCTCAGGGCAGGCGAGGCGACCCGGGACCTGGTTATCCGCCTGATCGCGGCAGAAGGACCGCCGGCCGTGCTCGACGCGGAGGCGCTGAACTCGCTGGCGAAGACGCCCGAGTGGTGGTCCGCCGCCAAGCGCCCAAGCGTGCTGACGCCGCATCCGGGGGAATTCGCACGCCTCGACGGATCCACTGTCCCCGACGACGACGGGGCGCGCGTCGAGCGCGCTCGGGCCGCAGCCGCGCGCTGGGGCCGCGTCGTGGTCCTGAAGGGGGCACACACCGTTGTGGCGGCTCCCGACGGCCGCGCCGCGACGGCCGGCTTCGAGAACCCCGGGCTGGCGACCGGCGGCACCGGCGACGTCCTGGCGGGCACCACGGGCTCGCTGCTCGCCCAGGGTTGCGCGCCATACGAGGCGGCCTGTCTGGCGGTCTATCTCCACGGGCTCGCTGCGGAGCACGTTCGCGAGCGCCTCGGCGACTCCGGACTGCTCGCCTCGGACCTCCCGTTCGAGATCGCGCGCGTGCGGCGGCATCTCACGGGGCTGGGCCGCCGGACGATCGGCCAGCGACGCCTTGGCTTCGTTCCAAGGGGGACCGGCGGCTGAAAGGCCGCGTCGCGCCGATCGATGCGTGGCTGGGCAGAGCCGGGTTGCCCGCTCTTCCTCGGAGCGCCTGGTTGGAGATCGACCTGGATGCGCTGGAGTCGAACCTGGCCACCATCCGCGTACTGGGCGGTCGGGGCACGCGGGTGGCGCCGGTCCTGAAGGCCGACGCCTACGGCCATGGGCTGGAGGCGTGCGCCCGTGTCCTCCAGCAGGCCGGTGCCACGATGCTCTGCGTGGCCACCCTGGACGAGGCGTTCCTCGCCCGATCGGCCGGTGTGCGCGTTCCGCTCCTCGTGCTCTTTCCGATCCCTCCCGACGCGGTCCACGACGCCGCGGAGGCGCGCCTGGAGGTGGTGGTCACCGACATGGATGGGGCAGGCGAGCTCCTGTCGGCCTGGGGCCGCGGCCGGGCGAGGCAGGACGGCACCACGCTGCGGGTCCATCTCGAGATCGAAACGGGACTCCAGCGCGGCGGCGTATCCGAGGACGCGGCCGCCGACGCGGCAAGAACGATCGCCGCCGCGCCGGGCGTCGAGCTGGCCGGCGTCTGGTCGCACCTGGCAAGCCCCGGAGACGCAGCATTTTCGGCCGGCCAGGAGGGAAGCCTGCGGCGTGCCCTGGCGGCGATCGAGGAAGCCGGCCTGCCGAGGCCGGCCGTGCACCTGTCGGCCACCGGAGGGCTGTTCGCCGGGACCGGCGCCGCCCACGACCTCGTGCGGCCCGGGCTGGCCCTCTACGGCGAGCTGCCCGACGACCTGCCGATCGGAGAGAGTGCCCGTGCCGCGGCGGCGGCGCTGCGACCGGTGATGCGCCTCGTCGCGCGTCCGCTGCGGGTCGCCCAGGTGGATCCGGGCACGCCCGTCGGGTACGGCGGCCGCTGGACCGCATCGCAGCCATCCCTGATCGCGACCGTGCCCGTCGGCTACGGCGACGGCTACGCACGTGGCACGCAGCCGGGAGCCGAGGCGCTGGTGCGCGGCAGGCGCGTGGCCATCGTGGGCAGCGTGGCGATGGATGCGCTCGCCATCGACGTGACCGAGGTTCCGGGTGTCTCGACGGACGACGAAGTGGTGCTGCTCGGCGCCCAGGGAGACGAGCGCATCACGGCGTCGGAACTGGCGCGACGGCGCACCACGATTGCCTGGGAAGTACTGGCCGGGATGGCACACCGCATACCCCGGGTGTACCATCGCGCCTCCGGCCCCACGAGTGTGCGAACGCTCGCCGGAGAGTTCCTCGTCCGGGATGGAGCGACCTGACCGACTGGAGCACTGGAAGTGGCGGGCTGCGGGCGGACGCACGGAGCGTGCGTTCCGGCGCGGTGAGGAGCGGATCACGTCGAGGGCCTTCCGGCCCTCTGGCAGAAGGCTGCGAGGAGATGCATGGACGACTGCTCCGGGCTCCTCTCCAAGCACCCAGGGAGCGCCGCACGATGACCGACCCTCGAGGCATCGAGTCCGATATCCGCGAGGATCTCGTCGAGTTCGTGGCGCGCGAGATCCAGGTGCGCGGGCTGACCGGGCCTGCGGTCATGTTCCTGGAGGCCAGCCGTCCGTATCGACCGCTGGGAAGCCAGGCGATGCTCTTCTTCGACCCGGTCCTGCGCGGCATCTTCGGCGGCGACATGGCCGAGATGCAGCGCGTGCTCGCCAACGACAGCGGCATCGAGCGCCTCATCGAGCGACTCGAGGAGATCGACGAAGAGCTGGGTCTGGACGCCTGACGGCCGCCTCCCGCTTACGCTTGCCCTCGTCAGACCGTCCCGCCTCCGACGGGGCTAGGATTCCCGGATGACCACGGAGCCCCTCTCCTTCTTCACGCTCGACCACGGCACGGCATCGACCGCCGTCTCCCTGGTCGCGCCGCTGGAGGGGCGCTTCCGCCTCCTCGGATCCGGTGCGGCGCCCCACGGCGTCGAGCCGGACGTGCTGCTCGAGGATCTCGTGCGACGCGTCACGGCCACGGAGCCCGACGCGCTCCCGTCGCCCGAGGGCTGGCGCGACTGGGCGCGCCTCGAATCGGCAACCCGCGCCCCGATCGGCGCCGTGTGCGTTGCGGCGACCGAGCAGCACGCGCACGAGCTCGAGCGGGCCGTGGCCGGCGCTGGGTGGGAGATACGTGGACGCATCACCTCCGGTCGCGCCGACCTGACGGCCCTCGCCGAGCTGTGCCTCGACCCCGCGGTCTCGGTCGTGGCGCTTGCTTCGGGTGAACCTGCGACCTCGGAGGAGCGAGCGGGGATGCCGCAGCTGGCGGCATTTCTCGGGGCGATGTGCTCTCGGCGTGACGACCTGTGGGCGCTCCTGTCAGGTGGAGCCTTGGCCTGGAGCGAGGCATTCCCCGGCGGTCGCAGCGTCGCGGCCCCGGCGCCACTGCCCGTTCCGTCGGCGGTCGATTCCGGGCTGCGGCAGTCGGCCAAGGACCTCACCTCGCGGCTCGGCGTGCTCTCCGACCCGAGCGCGCCGCTGCCTGACGGCCGCGCGGCGCTCGCGACGGCCGTGGTCACGCTCGCGAGGCTGCTCGACCGCCGTATCGAGGCCGTGGACGTCGGGCATTCCGCGGGTTCGCGAACGCTAGCCCACCCCTCGGGCCCGGTCGGCCACCTCGTCTCGGCCGAGGCGGCCCTGGTGCCCGGCTCGGCCATGCGCGAGGACCGCGAGGTGGAGGCCATCCTGCGCTGGAACTCGCTGCGCTCCGATCCCTTCACGCTGGTGGACCGGGTACGCAACCTGCGCCTCGGCCCGTGGCGGGACGCCGCGGGGGAGGGTGCTCGACTTCGCCTGACCGTGGTGCGCGCGGCGCTCGGTCGCCTGGAGCGCGGGTGGCAGCTCCCCGCGGGCGTCGACGGACGCGGCGCGTCCACCGCCTCGGACATGCTGATTGCCTGCGGCGGCGCCTTCTCGGCCCTGCCGCCGCCGGCTGCGACGATGGCCCTCGTCGACACGCTGCGCCGGCCGGGCGCGATGGCGATCTTCCACGACCACGCACGGCTCCTGGCACCGGTCGGCACACTGGCGGACGAATCCGATCGGCGCCGCCTGCTCGCGGACCTCCTCGACGACGCGCTCCTGCCCCTCGGCAGCGTCATCGTCTCTGGGGAACTGCGCAACACCCGCCACCCGGGCCGGCTGCGGCTCACCAGCGCACTCCGTGAGAGCGAGATCGAGCTCATCCCGGGAAGCGTGCGCATGCTCGACCTGCCGCCCGGGGTCCGCGCGCGCATCGAGCTCGAGGCGCGCGACGGAAACCTGCTCGGCATGCGTTCGCACCACGTCGCGCTGGAGCTCACGGGCGGACTTGGCGGTCTGCTCGTCGACACCCGCGACGTGCCGCTGCGTTTGCCCGATCGGGCGGAGCGCCGGCGTGCGCTGGTCGAGAGCTGGGAGCGCCCCGTCTGGGCCGCCGCCGAGCCATGATCGCCCGAGCATCCGCGTGAGCGCCGATCTCCGTCCCGCCACGGTCGGGCGCCGCGCACGGAGTGGCAGGCCGCCCGGCTCGGCTACGGCGAAGGGCAAGGGCGATGCCGCGATCGAGGGCATCGCTCCCGAGCGCTTCGTGGCCCCGGCAGCGCACGCGGTCACAGGCCCGCTCATCCGGCTGCGGCTGCGCATTGCCGACCGCGCCCTGGTGAAGGCGGGAGCCCGCGTGGACATCGGCCAGCCGCTCATCGAACGCTCTCGCGATGCGACCACCATGGAGGTCCGCTCCCAGCCTGCACTGGCGCGCCTGCGCGCCGGCGACATCGTCGATGCGAGCCTCTTCGAGCACGACGGCGGCGGCCGCGCCGGCCCCCGACCCGGCGACCGCGCGAAGCTGCTGTTCCACGGTCCCGACGGACGGGTCCGCCTCGCCATCGGCCGCCATCCGTCGATCGTCACCTCGCCAGTAAGCGGCGTGGTCGAGGCGCTCGGCGCCGGCACCCTCGACATCCGCTCGGACGGCGTGGGCCTGCCGGGCGCCGCTGGATGGGGCCAGCCAGTCCACGGCCCGCTCTATTTTGGTGTCAACACGCCGGACGCGGAGCTGCGGGCGTCGTCGATCGACGTGGGAGCGGCGGGCACGATCGTGGTCGCGGGCGCCCGTCTCGACATCGAAGCGCTGACCCGTGCCCGCGCCATCGGCGTGGCCGGGATCCTGTGCGGAGGCGTCGTGGGACGGGAGCTGCGGCAGCTCGAGGAATCGGACCGCCGTCAGCGCGCCGCACTCCACGCCGCGACGCCCTTCGCTGTGCTCGCCCTTGACGGGTACGGCCGGCGCCCCATGCCGGGCTCGACCTGGGACCTGTTGCGCGCGGCCGCAGCGGACGGGCGGATCGTGGGCGTGATCCCCGAGACGCGCTGGGCCATCGTCAGCGGCGATGCAGCGCCGCTGGCCGCGGCCGCTTCGCGTGACTCGGCGGCCGTGCGGATTGCTGCCGGGGAGGGCCTTGGCCGCGAGGGCGTGCTCGTCGGCCTCGCGGGACCCGTGCGGCGGCCCGGCGGGCTCTATCAGCCGAGCGGCTACGTGGACGACCCGTCGGCGACGGACGGCCAGCCGCGCCGCCGGATCGTGCCGCTCGCCGACCTGGAACGGTTTGAGTAAGGTGTCCTCGATGACTCCTTCCGAGACGGCCGGCGCGCCGGCGCAGCACGCCCTCGCGCTCGAAACACGATCGGCAGCCCAGACCCGCGACCTGGCGGCGAGCCTGGCCGGTGCCGCGCGCCCGGGCGACCGTCTGGCGCTGATCGGGCCACTGGGGGCGGGCAAGACCCAGTTTGCGAAGGGCTTTGGGGCCGGGCTCGGCGTGCCGGGCGTGGTCAACAGCCCCAGCTTCACGCTGATGGCCGAATACGCGGGTCGCCTCCCGCTCTTCCACCAGGATCTGTACCGGCTAAGCGGCGCTGCCGATGCGGTCGCGGGCGGGCTCTTCGACGAGCGCCAGGACGCCGGGGTCACGCTCAGCGAATGGGCCGACCGGCTCGAGGGCGGCTTCGATCCCGAGCGCCTCGAGGTGCGCATCACGGTCCTCGCCGACGACGAACGCCGCATCGACCTGCTGGCGCCGGAAGGCGGCCGGTACGCCGGCTACCTCGACGCAGCCGCCGCATGGGAGCGCGACCCGGAGCGACCCCGGTGACGGCTGGAGAAGCGGCGTCACGCTGGCGGTTGGTGATCGACACCGCCACGCGGCAGAGCACGGTCGCGCTCGGCGACGGTCCGCGGCTCGTGGCGGAGAGCCGGCGCGCCTCGGAGCATCGCCACGGTGCGGTGGTGCTGGAGCAGATCGAGGAAGTGCTGGCGGGTGCCGGCATCGCGGCCGTCGAGATCGGCGCGATCGGCGTCGGAACCGGGCCGGGAAGCTTCACCGGCCTGCGGGTCGGGCTCGCCACCGCCAAGACGCTCGCGTGGGGGCTGGGATGCCCGCTCGTCGGCATTCTCACCGCAGAATTGCTGCGGCGGGCGGTCCAGGGCTCGGAGGGGAACGCCAACCTGACGGTCGTGTTGCCTGCGGGCGCGCGGGACCACTACATCGCCGCGCCTGGAGCCGATCCCGTGCTCCGGCCGCCGGGGGGCGACCTCGGGTCCGAGCTCGGCGGAGAGGCTGTCAGCGTCGACCTCCCGGCCGACCTGCTCGGCGCCGATGCGGCCGCCCGCGGGGAACGCGCACTCGCCGGCCTCGCCGCTGCGATGCTGGCGATCCTCGACGAGCGCCTCGCGGCGGGCGGGGCGGACGACGTATCCGGCCTCGTTCCCGCGTACGTGGCACTCCCCAGGGGAATCGGGCCGACGGAGGAAGGAATGACATGGTCGCCCGACCTCCGGTAAGGGTCCGCATCGAGCAGATGACCGTCGCGGACATCCCCGACGTCCACGACATCGAGCGCGCCAGCTTTCCCATCCCGTGGCCCGCCTACGCCTTCCGCCAGGAGCTGGAGACGAACCGCATGGCGCGCTACCTGGTCGTGCGTGCCGGCGACGAGACGGTCGCCTATGCCGGGATCTGGCTGATGGTCGACGAGGCGCATGTGACCACCTTCGCGGTGATGCCCCACTGGCGCCGACGCGGGATCGGCGGACGCCTCATGCTCGCGGTGCTGAGCCTCGCCGAAGAGGTCGGCGCGAGCGTGGCGACGCTCGAGGTGCGTCTTAGCAATGTCGCCGCGCGCAATCTCTACCAGCGCTTCGGCTTCCGGCCCGTCGGCGTGCGGCCGCGCTACTACTCGGACAACGGCGAGGATGCCCTGATCATGACCACCGACCTGCTCGGCTCGCCGACCATGCGCCCTCGCGTCGAGGAGATGACCGACCGCTACGGCACCGACTGGCTGCCGGACGAGGATCCGGGCTCCCTCGACGACGACCCGGGCTACCACCACGACCTCGGCGCGAGCGAGCGACAGTGAGCGGGCTCGTGCTGTCGGTGGAGACCTCCTGCGACGAGACGGCCGTCGCGGTGGTCGAGGGCGGTCGGCGGATCGTCACGAGCGTGATCGCGAGCCAGGTGGCCCTGCATGCGGTCACCGGTGGGATCGTCCCCGAAGTCGCCGCGCGCGCCCACGTGCGCTGGATGATCCCCGTGCTCGAGGAGGCCAGGACGCGGGCCGGGATCGAGGACTGGTCCGCGCTCGATGCCGTGGCAGTCACCGAGGGCCCCGGGCTCGCCGGGTCGCTGCTGGTCGGCATCACCATGGCCAAGACGCTGGCCTGGCTGCACTCCCTGCCACTCGTGCCGGTGAACCACCTGGAGGGGCACATCTACGCCGCGTGGCTGCTCGACCCCGGCGAGGCCGAGCGCGCGGCGCCCGAGTTCCCGCTCGTCGCCCTGGTCGTGAGTGGCGGGCACACCTTCCTGGTCGAGATGGCGGACCACCTCTCCTACCGCCTCCTCGGCCAGACCGTCGACGACGCCGCGGGCGAGGCCTACGACAAGGTCGGGCGGCTGCTCGGGCTGCCGTACCCGGGTGGGCCTGCCATCCAGGCAGCGGCCGCCAACGCCGTGTCACACAAACGCCGCTTTCCGCGCGCCTGGTTGGGCGACACGTACGACTTCAGCTTCAGCGGCCTCAAGACAGCCGCCCGTCGCGCCGTGGCCGAGGAGCTCGGCGCGGATGGGAACGGCGCGGAACCCGACGGGTCGGCCCTGCCCGGCAGCGTGGTCGCCGAGCTCGCGGACGCCTTCCAGGACTCGGTGGTCGACGTTCTCACTGCGAAGACGATGCGTGCCGCCGAACGCACCAACGCCCGCACGATCATCCTCGGCGGTGGCGTGGCCGCGAACAGCGTGCTGCGCCAGCGAATCGCGGCCGGAGCGGCATCCTTGGGCGTTCCCCTGCTTGTGCCACGGCCGGGGCTGTGCACGGACAACGCGGCCATGATCGGAGCCGCCGGATGGCATCGCTTCAATGCCGGCGCACGCGCCGGCAACGACCTCGACGCGAGGCCCTCGCTGCGGCTCGCGGTCTGACGACGTGGCGCAGCTCACCCAGCCCAGGGACGAGCTCGATGCCCGGCATCTCGGGCCCGAGTCGGTCGAGCGCTACCTGCGGCGCTACGGCCTGGCGGCCAACAAGCGGCTCGGGCAGAACCACCTCGTCGACGGCGACGTCCTCGAGGCGATCGTCGAGGCAGCCGCGCCAGGCCCGGGCCGCAACGTGCTGGAGATCGGTCCGGGCATCGGTATTCTGACCGGCGCCCTGCTGCGAGCCGGTGCGAACGTCACGGCGGTGGAGGTCGATCGCCGCCTGGTCGCCCATCTACGCGACCGTTTCGATGGCGAGCCTGCGCTGCGCCTCGTCGAAGGCGACGCCCTCGACGTCGAGGTCTCGGACCTGATCGCCGCGCCGTGGGATCTGGTGGCGAACCTGCCGTACCACATCACAAGCCCTGTGCTGCACCACGTTCTCCAACCGGAGCCGCGTCCCGAGCGTATCGTGCTGATGCTCCAGCGCGAGGTCGCCGAGCGGATCAGCGCGCCGCCGGGTGGCCTCAGTTACATCTCGGTCTTCGTCCAGTACCACTCGGACGTGCGGATCCTGCGGATCGTGCCGGCCTCCGCGTTCGAGCCTGCGCCGGCGGTCGAGTCGGCCGTGCTGGTGGGGGTGACGCGGCCGAGGCGGCTCGACCCCGAACGGGAGGACGAGCTGTGGCGGCTGGTACAGGCGGCCTTCCGCGAGCGGCGCAAGATGCTCCACAACGTGCTGCCGCGACAACTCCCCTTCGTGGGCCGAGATCGCTTCGTGGCCGCGCTCGAGGCCGCCGGGATCGACCACGACCGGCGGCCCCAGACCGTCAGCGTGGACGAGTGGCTCGACCTCGCCGCGCGGCTCGGGCCGTTGCAGCCGGAAAGGTGAAGGCATGACCGATACCACCCCCGACCCCACGCTCGTGCCCGGCCTGCGCCACACCCGGGCGAAGCTCAACCTCGGCCTTGCCGTGAGCCCACCGCGGCCCGACGGCTACCACGAGCTTCGATCGATCTTCCTGCGCATCGGCTTCAGCGACCGGATCGAGGCGCGCAGCGTCCCCGGCGGCTTCGACAGCCTCTCCATCGGCGGCGACCCGGAGTGCCCGGTGGACGGCAACCTCGTGCTGCGCGCCGCCGCGGACCTTCGCGAGCGGCTCGAGGCGGACCTGCCGCCGCTTGCCTTCCGGTTGCAGAAGGTCATCCCCATGGACGCCGGCCTGGCAGGCGGCAGCGCCGACGCGGCGGCGGCACTCGACCTTGCCGCGGAGGCCTGGGAGATCGGCCTGGAGCCGGCTACCCGGCACGCCGCGGCGGCCGGGCTCGGCTCGGACGTGCCGTTCTTCGCGGCGGACGTGCCCGGAGCCCTGGTGAGCGGCGTGGGCGATGTACTCGAGCCCCTGCCGGCCCCGCACGGGTTCGGCGCCCTCCTCGTCTCGCCGCCGGTCAGGCTCGGGACGCGCTCGGTCTTCGGAGCGTTCGATTCGGTGCGGCCAGCCGGCCGGTACGAGGAGTCGGCGGCGGTCGTGGATGGCCTGGCATCTGCGCTGCGGTCGGGAATGAACGGGGGGGCCCTGGTCGAGTGGGCGACTCCGCTGCGTGACGCGAACGACCTGTGGCCCGCGGCCGTGTCGCTAGTCCCGCTCCTTGGCGAGCTCAGGACGAGCCTTGAGGAGCAGCTGGAGCGACCGGTGCTGCTGACCGGCAGTGGCTCGACTCTGTTCGCGCTCTATCCTTCGAGCGCAGAGGCCGCCGACGCGGGGCGGACCCTCGCCGCCCTTGCCCTGCCGGAGCTCGCCGGCGCGCGGTTCACCAGCGTCGACGAAGTCGGGCCCGATCCAGCCTGGAGGTTTCCGTGACCAAGCGACAGATCGTCAGTTCATCGGCCCCGGCCGCCATGGCCGTCTACAGCCAGGCCATCGACGCCGGGGGCTTCGTGTTCTGCGCAGGGCAGATCGGCGCCGATCCCGTGAGCGGCGAGCTGGCGGACGGCGTCCAGGCGCAGGCCGAGCGGGTCCTGAAGAACCTGGAAGGTGTGCTCGACGCCGCGGGCCTCACGCTCGCTGACGTGGTGAAGACGACGTGCTTCCTCGCGGACATCGCCGACTTCCAGGCATTCAACGAGGTCTATGGGCGCTACTTCCACGAGACACCGCCCGCTCGGTCCACGTTCGCGGTGGCGGCGCTTCCGCGCGGTGCCCGGATCGAGATCGAGTGCATCGCGGCACGCCCACAGGTTTGACACCCTCGCGCAGGCGCCCGTACAGTCAGTGCAGCCTGATGCCCACCCTCCCCCGATCATCGACCGGCGGGCGCGTCCCGTCGTGACCACGGCGCCAAGTCCCGGGACCGTCGCGGTCATCCTCGCCGCTGGCCTCGGCACGCGCATGCGATCACGGACCCCGAAGCTGCTGCATCCCATCTGCGGCCGCCCGATGCTGGCCTGGGTGATCGACGTGGCACGCGAGGTGACCGGGGAGCGGCCGCTGGTCGTCTATTCGCCGGCCACCGCCGCGATCCGCGACGCCTTCGAGTCGGAGGCCGATTTCGCGCTCCAGGACGAGCCACGTGGCACCTCCGACGCGGTCCGGGCCGCGCTCGACACGCTCCCGGCGGAAATCAGCGAGATCGTCGTGCTGAGCGGGGACGTGCCGCTCATGGATGCGGACCTGGTGCGTTCCCTGGTCGACGAGCGGAGGGCCGCAGGGAGCGTCATGGCCCTCGTTTCGGTGGACTCCGAGGAGCCGGCCAGTCTGGGCCGCGTGGTTCGCGACGCGGACGGCCGCGTGGCCCGCATCGTCGAGGCAAAGGACGCCACGGCCGACGAGCTGGCGATCGACGAGATCAATGCCGGCCTCTACGCGTTCGATGCGCCCTGGCTGCGCGAGCAGTTGCCCAGGCTGCGTCCATCGGAAGCGACCGGCGAGCTGTACCTGACCGGGCTGGTCGAAGCCGCGCGCGCCGGCAACGAGGGCATCCTCGCCATCGAGGTGGACGACGACGGCACCCTGCTCGGCATCAACGACCGCGCGGAGCTGGCCGGAGCCGAGCTGGAGATGCGCCTCCGCATCAACGAGCGCCACCTGCGCGCAGGCGTGACCATGGCCGACCCGACCACGGCCTATATCGATGCCGGGGTCGAGCTCGCGGAGGACGTCCGGCTGGAACCGGGCGTGGTCCTGCGCGGCACGACCAGAATCGGCCGCGACAGCGTGATCAGGAGCGGATCGCAGATCGTCGACAGCGTGGTCGGGGAGCGCTGCCACGTGTGGGCGAGCGTTCTCGAGTCATCGGTGGTCGGCGACGATTGCCGCATCGGACCATTCGCGCACCTGCGCTCAGGCGCGCAGGTCGCCTCGGGCGTGGAGCTCGGCAACTTCGCCGAGGTCAAGGCGAGCCGCATCGGGCGCGGCACGAAGCAGCACCACTTCAGCTACATCGGCGACGCCGACGTGGGCGAGGGCGTGAACATCGGCGCCGGCACGATCACCGCCAACTACGACGGCCGGCGCAAGCACACGACGAAGATCGGCGACGGCGCCTTCATTGGGTCCGACACCATCCTTCGGGCCCCCATCACGGTAGGGGAGGGAGCGGTGACGGGCGCGGGTTCCGTGGTCACGCGGGACGTGCCGCCCGGCAAGCTGGCCGTGGGCGTCCCAGCGCGCATCCGCGAGAAGCGCCGGGTGCCGGACGACGCGGCGCTGCCGGAGCCGGTCGCCGAGGGGCCGGGACCGGGCGCGGCCCTGACCGACGAGGTGGGCACGGCCTGACCATGCTCGGAGTCATCCTCATCGTCGCCGTCCTGATCGTTCTCGAAGGGCTGTTCGTCGCCGCCGAGATCGCCCTCGTGTCCATCCGCCGAAGCCGCGTCGAGCAGCTCGTCGACGAGGGCAGCAGCGCGGCACGGCGTGTCCAAAAGCTGCTCGCGCGACCGGGCCAGTTCCTGGCCGTCATCCAGATCGGCATCACCTTCGTGGCCCTCTTGGCGTCCGCCTTCGCCGCGGAGAGCCAGGTGGGCGACCTCAGGAACCTGCTGGACACGGTCCCGTTCCTGAAGGCATCGGGCTATTCCGGCGGACTCGCCCTGCTGATCGTGACGGCGGTCATCAGCCTCGCCACCATCCTGTTCGGCGAGCTGCTGCCGAAGACCCTGTCCCTGGCCAACCCGGAGCGCTTTGCGCTCTTCTTCGCGCGACCCGTGGAGATCATGGGAGCCGTCTTCAGACCGCTCGTCTGGATGCTCACCCACATCAACGACTGGATCACGCGACTCCTCGGGGTCAACCAGATGGACCACGACGCGATCAGCAGTGAGGAGCTGCGGATCCTGGTTGAGCGCGGCGGGGAGCAGGGCACGATCGAGGCGGAAGAGGAGCAGATGATCGGCGCCGTGCTGGAGCTCGGCGAGCGCCGCGTCCACGAGGTGATGGTTCCGCGCACGGACATCGTGGCACTCGACGTCGGGGCATCGCTCGATGAGACCGTCGACACGATCGTCGATGCAGGTCACTCGCGCATCCCCGTCTACGAGGGCGCCGTCGACAACATCATGGGCATCCTCTATGCCAAGGACCTGTTGCCCTACCTCAAGGGCCCGGACAAGGCACCCGACCTGCGCAAGCTGCTGCGCGCGCCGCTCTTCGTACCCGAGTCGATGCTGGTGGACGACCTGCTGCACAGCCTCCAGCGGCGCAAGGTGCACATCGCGGTCGTGCTCGACGAATACGGTGGCACGGCGGGCCTGGTGACCATCGAGGACCTGATCGAGGAGATCGTCGGCGAGATCCAGGACGAGTACGACACCGAGGAACCGATGATCGTGAAGCTCTCGGACAACGAGGCGCGCGTTGACGGGCGTGCGAACGTCGACGACCTGGTCGACCATTTCGAGATCAACCTCAACGGCGAGGATCGCGAGGAATACGACACGGTCGGCGGCCTCATCTACCACCGCATCGGCGGCATCCCCAAGGTGGGTGACAAGGTCGAGGTCGACGGCGAGCTGACCCTCACCGTCGAGTCCACCGACGGCCGGCGTGTGGGCAAGGTCCTGGCGGTCCGCCACCGGAATGGCGACGAGGAGAACCAGTCCGCAGCGGAATAACCGCGGGACCCCGGCCTGAGCGTCGGCCATGACACACAGCGCCTGCTCCGATCGTCCAGTGGGAGTCTCGATAGACCAGCTCCAGGGAAGGGAAGCAGGTGATGAACCGACGAGGGCGCGGCCTGGCTGCCGCCATCCTGGCGCCGGCGATCGCGGTGGCAGCGCTTGTCGCGGGCACCGGGCCCGTCGCCGCGGAGTGCTCGGCTATTCCGATACCCACCCTGATCCGCCCATACATCGGCTACGCATTCGAGGCCACAGTGTCGAGCGTTTCGCGAGATCCGACGCAGCGCAAGCCAGGCAATGCGCGGTTTGACTGGGAGGTGAGGCTTCAGGTCACGCGTCACATTCGAGGTTCGGTGCCCCGCGCGTTCCTGGTTGATGGTTGGATCGCGGGCTGCGGCTGGTTCGGCGGCGCGAGCCTCAGTGTCGGAGACAAGCTGCTGGTCAGCAGCGGCACGTTCTACCTGCCAACGCTTTCCGACAACTTGCTGGTCTGGCGCCGCGCTGGACATGGCTGGACGTTCGACTACGAGGCCACTCGTCCGCACGACGGCGGCGGTCCAGGTGCCTTCCCCCCGGCAGCTGAGCGCGCGACGACCACGGCGAAGATCCTCGCATTGATTGATCCCGATCAACTTCCCGCTACGGATACGAGGGTCCAGCCTTCACCGATCGCCGATCCTGGTCTGGCCTGGCTGCTGTTCGCGCCCGGATTGGCTGGCCTCGTCGTGATCTGGCGCCGGCGTACGCGATGAATGGTCGTGCGCTTCGAGCGGGTCCCCCCGAGTAGCGCTTCGGGTCTTGAGCTCGGTGGAAGCTCCCGAGCGCACGCTCAGGCGGAGATTGCGGAGACCACGATCAGGCGGAGGCGCTCCATGGCCTCGCCGTCGATGACGTTTGCCGATTCGAGCTGGGCGAGCGCCTCGTCGCGGTAGGCGCGGGCGCGCGTTCGCGTGTAATCGCGGGCGCCCGAGCGCTCGAGGATCGCGCCGGCCTCCGCGACCTCTGCGTCGCTCGGCGGCTCGTGGCGGAGGATCTCGCGAAGGCGGCCTTGGTCGGCGGCCCGGCCGCGCTCGATGGCGTAGATGAGCGGCAGCGTCTTCTTGCGCGCGGCGATGTCCGACGGTTCCTTGCCCGTGCTGGCCTCGTCGCCCCAGATGCCGAGCATGTCGTCGTTGAGCTGGAAGGCGAGGCCGAGTGCCCAGCCGAAGCTGCGGTAGGCCATCACGACCCGCTCGTCGTCGGTCGCGAGCATGGCGCCAGCCTGCACCGACCCGGCGATGAGCGCGGCGGTCTTGCGCCCGATCATGTCGAAGTAGTACTCGACCGACATCCACTCGTCGTGCTCGGAGGTCCAGATGTCCATGAACTGGCCCTCGCACAGGGCGAGGCAGGTCTCGTCGTAGAGGCGCATCAGCGCGAGCACCTTCTCCGCGGAGAAGCCGAGCTCGGTCAATCGGTGGAGCGCCATGCGCGAAAGCGAGAAGAGCGTGTCGCCGGTGTTGATCGCCTGGGGGACGCCGCTGACGGTCCAGAGGGCCGCTCGGTGGCGTCGCTCCATGCCGGCGTCCTCGATGTCGTCGTGCACCAGGCTGAAGTTGTGGCCCATCTCGACGGCCGCCGCGCCGGGCAGCGCGCGCTGGTACTCGCCGGCGATCGACTGATAGGCCAGCAGCCCGAGCAGCGGGCGCAGGC
This sequence comes from Candidatus Limnocylindrales bacterium, assembly GCA_038237595.1. Taxonomy (GTDB): domain Bacteria; phylum Chloroflexota; class Limnocylindria; order Limnocylindrales; family CSP1-4; genus JAFMJV01. The sequence continues at coordinate 40,446 of JBBRYO010000005.1, forward strand.
GCTTGCCGCGCGGCCCCTCGCGATCGAGGCCCATGTGGTAGCGGACCATGTCGTAGAGGGCGCCTGTGCGCTCGTCCTCGGCCGCCGCGATGACGCGCGCCATCTCCGATTCCGTGTCGGCGATGAGGGCGTCGAGATCGGACGTGGTCAACACCGAAACAGGATACCGCTCGATAGCACATTCCGTCGAGATCCGGGCGGCTCCGGACACGGAAAGGCGCCGGTGCGGGGGACGCATCCGCACCGGCGTCGGTCTTCTTTTCGCAGCGGATCTGCATTTGGATGAATCGATTTCTGGATGGATCGATTGAGGGTAGGCTGGGACCGTGCCGACCCCCCGCATGTACAAGACCCAGGCAATCGTGCTGAGCCGGTTCGAGCTCGGGGAGGCGGACCGGGTCCTGACGCTCCTCACGCCGCACGACGGCAAGCTCAAGGCCATCGCGAAGGGCGTCCGTCGCCCGGGCAGCCGCATCGGAGGCAGCGTCGAGCCCTTTGCGGAGCTGCACCTCGTCCTGGTGCGCGGCCGGACGTTCGACGTCATCACGCAGGCGAGCGTGGGAGAGGCGTGGCTGGCGCTGCGGGATCGCCTCGAGTCCGCCGCAACGGCCTGGTACATCGGGGAGCTGGCCGAGCGCGCGGTCGAGGAGCGGGCCGCCGCCTATCCGGTCTACGCGCTGCTGCGGCGCGCCTTTCAGCTGCTCGACGATGGCATGGCGCCCGGCCGCGTGGCGCGCTGGTACGAGTACGGCCTGGCAGACGCCCTCGGCATGCGCCCCGAGGTTGACCGCTGCGTCGAGTGCGATCGACCGCTCGAGGAGCAGGAGAGCTTCCGCTGGGTGCCCGCCCTCGGTGGCGTGCTGTGCCAGCGCCATCCCGGACCGCCGGTGGAGCAGGTGGGGCTGTCGCTTGCTGCGCTGAAGCTTCTCAAGGCATACCGGCGCCTGGACATCGAGGCGATCGCCGGGTTGCGCGTGCCCGCGGAGGTCGAGCTCGAGGCGGAGAACGCCCTGCGCCGCTTCATCCGCCATGTGCTGGAGCGCGAGGCGCGCTCGCTGGCCTTCCTCGACGAGGTGAGGGCAGGGACACAACGGGCATGAGCCCAAGCGGAGAACCGGCGCCGTTTCGCTTGGTGCGCTCGGCTCCGATTGGGAGGAAAAACCCCCTCTGCGCGTGCCCGCGCCCACGCGGCATGATGAGCCTGGCGAGCGCGATGGCAGTTCGCCGCCCGGCGTACGCGACGAGCGTCTATCCCGGCAACCCGGACACGATCAATCCAGCGAGCGCGAATGATGCCTGGACCACGGTGAGCACCAGTTCCGTCAGCAAGGCGAAGGTGAGCATCGGTGGCGGGTACCAGTTCGGCCGTCGCCCTCCGACGATCCGTCAGACCGACTGCTACGTGACGAACTGGCCAACACGGCCGGGCCCTTGCGGGCTTGCACGGCGAATCAATGAGCCGGTCGGCATCAGCCGACCGGCTCACTCGTGTCCGAGTAGCGAGCAGCCGGAGCAGCACGCCCGTTCAGCTGTCGCTGCCACGCTCGCAGCTGAGCATAGATGGCCGGAGCGCCCACCAGGGCGTCGTCGCCCCGCTTCAGGCTCGGCGGGCAGAGCAGGAATGCCTCGCACTGCCAGCCCCCGAGACCGCCGTGCGATCCAACCAGCTCCTCGAATCCGGTGGCCTCGCCGGAACCCTGGTCGATTGCGCCCAGCAGGATCAGGTCACCGGCATTGACAAAGCCCTCGAGCCGCCGAAGGGCGTCGGCGGCTCCCGGGCCGTACTCGTCCATGGCGTCGGCGGTGTCGACGCCGTCGATTTCGGCCGCGGTCAGATCGAGCGTGCCGTGCTTCCCCAGGAACTGAACATGACCGTCGGCCGACCTGACGATCACGGCTCCGACCCCGGGATGGCGCGCCAGCGCCTCGATCAGGCCCGGGTGGCGCGCCTCGATGGCCTCTCCGGACATCCGGTCCTGCTGGCTCGTGAAGTAGACGTGGGCCAGGTTGCCAGACGAGCAGACGACCACGTCCGGTGGCGGTCCATCGGGACCCTTCTGGCTCTGGCCCTGGGCCTGGCCCCGGCTCCGCCTGAGGCCCAGCGCGCTCGGCAGGTAGCGCGTGACCAGGGGTCCGAGGCCCGATCCTCGCCCGAATTCGGCCGCGATGCGCCGGCCCATGCCGGCCGATTCGACGTCCTCGGTCGTGCCGGCGACCGTGATCGGGCCGGGCACCGCATCGGCGATGACGTCCTCGACCGCCTTGCCGAACTGCGCCTGGAAGGTGGCGCCCAGGCTCTGGCCGTGGTCCGACAGCGCGACCATCCGGTACGGGCGGCTGGTGTGCCGAGCAGCCTTCAGCAGCGTCCCGATGGCGCGGTCGATGCCCTCGAGCGCGTCGATGGCCTCGGCGCGCTCCGGGCCGGTGTGGTGGGCCACCGCGTCGTATCCCGTGTAATCGACGTAGATCGTCGGAGCGCCGCGGTACATCTCCTCGATGACCAGGGCGGTGGACACCGTGCGCAGGGCGATGTTGGTGACGGCTCGCTCGACGGCGTAGTGCAGGTCGCGTCGCATCCGGGGCTCGATGCCCAGGCCGCGCTGCCGCTCGGCCTGGTACAGCTCCTTCGCCACCTCGCCGGCCATGAGGACGAGGAGGCGGATGTAGTTGACCGTGGTGACGAAGAGGCCGCGCAGGCGCCGCCCGTCATCGGCCGGCGCGTCCTTCGCGATCGTGGCCATCGTCAGGTAGCTGCGCGGCGCGTCGCCCGTCACGAGGTTGCCGATGCTCGCCCCGTCGTCCGCCAGCAGCCCCGTGCCGTCGCTGATGCGGCTGACGATCTCGGCAGCATCCTCGGGGTGGTTGGCGACCAGCAACCGCTCGTTCGCTTTCTCGTACCAGCGAAAGCCCGGGATGCCGTCGTTGCGACCGTGGAGGATGCCCGCCTGACTGGCCGGGGTCGTGGACGGCAGCATGGCGGTCCAGCCGTGGAGCGTCGCCCCGCGATCACGCAGCAGCCAGCCCAGGACGGGCGCCCGCCCGGCCCGCAGCGCGTTTTGCAGCACCGGGAGGCTCAACCCGTCGATCTGCACGACCAGCAGCCCTGGCACCGGCTCCCGAGGACGGCGAAAGTCCCGCGCCACGAGGCGCCGTACCAGCACGCTGAAGTAGGAATCGTCGTCGCTCACCGCGACGAGCTCGGCGAACAGGCCATTGAGGACGGTCAGCAGCAGCGCTCCCCAGATCACGGTGGACGCCCCCGTCACGTGGACGCCCGGGACCACCCGACCGAGCACGACGATCGCAACGAACTGGAGGCCGAGACCAAGGAGCTGGGCAAAAAGGACGGGAAACGCAATGAGCAGCCAGTGGAGAAGGACCGCGGACGCGCCGTGCAGGGCGAGCAGCAGGAAACCGGACAGCAGCAGCGGCACGAGCCCGTCGATCCCGATCCCGGGCAGCACCGCGGCCGTCAGGGCGAGTGCGAGGCAGGCCACCAGGAACGACAGGATCGTGCGCCGCACGATCGCCAGCCGGGTCGGCCGCCACTCCCACATCAGCCGCGCCTGGAGCCGGTAGAAGGCGAGCCAGCCACCGGTCTCCGGGGCCGTGCCCGTGCCCGGGGCCGTGCTCGTGTCCTTTTCGCCGGTCATCGTCTCGTGTGCCCTTCGAGCGCCATGGAGCCCCCCGGCTGAAGGATTCTGACCTCAATTGCGGGATCTCGCTCGGCGACGGCCTCCCGGAAGGCCTCCCCGGGCCTTTCGAAGCGCCGCCTGATCAGCCGTCGCAGGCCGAGCGGGTAGAGCGTGCCCCAGTGGATCGGCGTGGCGACAGCGGGACAGATGCGGACGGCCGCCACAGCTGCGCGCGACGGGTCCAGGTGACCGCGGCCCAGGGTCGGTCCCCAGCCGCTCACCGGCAGTAGCGCGACGTCGACGCGCCCGGCAAGCAGCGCCATCCCCGGGAAGAGGTCGGTGTCACCGGCGAAGTAAACATCCGTCGAGCCGGCAACGAGCAGCCCGAGTGCGCCTTCCGCGGTCGTCAGGAGCGAGCGGCGGCGCCCGTGCTCGGCGTGCACGGCCTCGAGCCTGAGATCGCCGAGCTTGAGTCGGTCGCCTGCGCGCAGCTCGTGGATGGGGCCGCGCGCCACGCCGGCGACGACCCGGCCGAGGCCCGCCGGCACGATCAATGCCGGTTCCCCGGGGAGCGCCCGCAGCGATGGGAGGTCCAGGTGATCGAGGTGTCCGTGGCTGATGAACACGGCCGTGAGCCCGTCGAGGCTCTCCGGCAGGGCGGGCCGCGCGTGACGCCGGATGGCACGCAGCACGTGGCCCAGCACCGGATCCGTGAGCAGGCGCACGCCATCGAGGTCGATCAGGACCGTCGAGTGTCCGAGGAACGTCAGTCGATCGGCCAAGTGGCACTCCGTGGCTGCCGTTCACCGGGTCGGAACGGCTGACATTCGCGCCTCAGCGGGCGCATGATCGCGACCGACCTCGCGGGGGACGTCCAATCATCGAAGGAGACATGGGATGCGCAGACGGATCATGAGCACGGCGCTCGCAATCGGCTTTGCGCTCGGGACGCTCTTGGCGGCGACCCAGCCCGCGGCTGCGGCGCGAATTCTCGTCGATTGCAACGGAACCTGCGGCTACTACGAGCTGCATGACGAGCAGATCGGACAGCGCGGCGCCAACTGCCTCTACCAGAGCCCCAACCCCGGGAAGCTCGACACGATTTCCGTGCGGCCCCCGCTGATGCACGGCAACTACGTTTCGAAGACGAAGGTCGAGTGGCGCTTCCGCATCCGCCACAAGTCGTCCGGCGGCACCGACCCGTTCGTGAAGATCTACAGCAGCTCGTGGCAGTCCGCGATGGCGGACGACTCGATCCCGGCCTACCCGGGTCACGGCTTCGCGCGCCGCTCCTGGAACGCACCGAACAACCCGAACGGCTTCTTCCAGGTGGTGGTCGAGCTGCGCTGGTGGCACCAGGGGTCCGTCGAGGGTTTCCTCCGGGCGCAGTACGAGTGGTACAAGGCCAAGCGCAACGCGAGCTCATACATCCATAACGAGTACTGCCTGCCGCAGTATTGATCCAGCGCCTGCCATGCCACAATGCGTCTCCGCGACCGGCCATGCCACCGCCGGCGCACATGAGGAGACCTCGATCATGATGCAGCGCCTTGCCGCCTGACGCCGTGCCCGGGACGGCCGCCGATCCCGGGCCGTCGGTCGCCAACCTCGAAACGATCGTGTCACTCTCCAAGCGGCGCGGCTTCGTTTTCCCGAGCTCCGAGATCTACGGCGGCATCAACGCCGTGTGGGACTACGGGCCGCTCGGCGTCGAGCTGAAGAACAACGTCAAGCGCGCCTGGTGGCGTGCCATGGTCCAGGAACGCGACGACATCGTGGGACTCGACGCCGGCATCCTGATGCATCCGCGGGTCTGGATCACCTCGGGCCACGTGGCGTCCTTCTCGGACCCCATGGTCGAATGCCAGACGGACCAGCGCCGCTTCCGCCTCGACGAGCTGCCCGGCGCCGAAAACCTCGGCCCGTCGGAGATGAACGATCCGGAGATCGTCACGAAGCTGGGCCTGAAGTGCCCCGTCGATGGAGGCCCGCTGTCTCCGCCGCGCCGCTTCAACCTCATGTTCAAGACCTTCATGGGACCGGTCGAGGACGACGCATCGGTCATCTACCTGCGCCCGGAAACGGCACAGGGCTCCTACGTCAATTTCAAGAACGTCCAGCAGTCGTCCCGCAAGAAGCTCCCGTTCGGGATCGCCCAGGTCGGCAAGAGCTTCCGCAACGAGATCAGCCCGGGCAACTTCGTCTTCCGCATGCGCGAGTTCGAGCAGATGGAGATGCAGTACTTCGTGCGCCCGGACGAGGCCGCACACATCTTCGAGGAGTGGCTGCCGCGGCGCTGGGACTGGTACGCGCGCTACGGCGTCACCCCGGAGCGGTTGCGCTTCCGTGAGCACGCCCCAGACGAGCTGGCGCACTACGCGAAGAAGGCGATCGACGTCGAGTACCGCTTTCCCTTCGGCTGGAAGGAGCTCGAGGGCATCCACAACCGGGGTGATTTCGATCTTTCCAGTCACCAGAAGGCTTCGGGCGAGAACCTCGAGTACTTCGATCCGGCGACCGAGGAGCACTTCATCCCGCACGTCGTGGAGACTGCCGGCGGTCCCGATCGGGCGTCCTTCACCTTCCTCATCGACGCTTATCGCGAGGAGGAGGTGCGTGGCGAGAAGCGCATCAGCCTCGCGCTTCATCCCGACCTCGCGCCCTACAAGGTGGCCGTGCTGCCGCTGCTCAAGAAGCGCCCCGAGATCGTCGAGCTGTGCCAGCGGATCCTGGCCGACCTCAAGCGCGACATGATGGCGGTCTATGACGATACGGCCGCCATCGGCAAGCTCTACCGCCGCCAGGACGAGATCGGCACGCCGTGGTGCATCACCGTGGACGTGGATTCACTTGAGGACGGCGCCGTGACCGTGCGCGACCGCGACTCGATGGCCCAGGAGCGCATCCCGGTCGAGGGCGTCAGGCAGCTCATCGTGGATCGCCTGGCGGCCGCCCGGAACGCCTGAGGTCTCGCACGACCGAAGGAGAGGGCTGGCGCGGCTTCTGGACGCCGGCTCGGGCGCGCATCTACCTTGCCGCTGCCGCGGTCGCCGCGTACCTGCCTGTCATCGGCGCGCCGGCCCGCGGCTGGTTCGACTTCAGCGCGTTCTACGCCGCAGGCTCGCTGGCCTTCACGCCCCAGGTCGCGCAACTGGCGCCGATCCTCGCGTTCGAGGCGCAGCACGGGCTCGCGCCGGCCCCCTTCGTGTACCCGGCTGGCCTGGCGCTGGCGTACGTGCCGTTTCTCATGGCTGCCGTTCGCCGTCGCGGCAGCCCTTCACGTGGGGCTGATGCTCACGCTGCTGGTCCTGGCCGCGGTCGCAGGCGGGCGCCTCTTCGGCCTGCCGCGCAACTGGGCCGTCCTGGGCGCCCTGGCGTGGGGGCCCGCGGCGGCAGGCGTCGTTTCCGGCCAGAACACGTCCGTGGCGCTCCACCTGGCCGTGGCCACCGCCGCGGCCCTCGTGTTGGTGAGCACGAAAGATGCCGAGAGTTCGCCACGAAAAGTGCAGAGGCGAGCGGCGTCAGCGGATCATAGCGTCGCCCTCCTTCCCTGAGGGGACGTGGGCGCGCATGCGGTAGCTGCCACCCCTGATGTTGATCAC